>DASYWB010000142.1:0-16615 GCA_035936495.1 Thermomicrobiales bacterium | reverse complement strand
GCCATCGAGGAAGATGATGGCGAGGCGGTCATCGCCGAGATGGTGGCGATCCTCCGGAAGACACTGCGTCCCTAAGTGCCTGATCGTCGGTCGTCTGAGGCCGTGGCTCGAGCAGTCTCTCGCCGACACCAATATGGGCGCATAAAACTACCGTATCCCGGATCCGCTCAGGAGACGCACCAGAATCACCGGCACAAGGGTTGCGACATGTCTCATCTGTTGCCTAGCCTGAATTATTCACGAACGGTCCGGCCGGGTGGCGAGCAAGCGCCAGAGGTCTTCGCTTGGATGACTGCTTGCCAGCCGCAGGCGGACGCGGTCGCGCTGCTGGCGGACCCAGCCGCCGACCTTGACGAGCCGCAGCCGCAGCGTGTCGAGCTGCACCCGGGCGCGGCCGGCGGCGGTCAACCAGCGGCGCAGGGTGTCGAGCAGCCAGTAGGCCGCCGCGTGCAGCAGCAACCGGAACTGGTTAGCGCAGAAGCGGTGGCAGCTGAGGCGGTCGGCATGGCAGGCATCCTTGAGATCCTTGATCCAGCCTTCGGCCGCGCCGCGATCGGTGTACCACGTGTACACCGCCTCGGCGGGATCGGTCCGGGTCGTCACCACGAAGCGGGTGTTGGGGCCCTTCGGCAGCGCCTCGGCCTTGATGATCACCCGGCGGGGTTCCGGCCAGCTTCCGGCTTGGTAGGACGCTTCACCGATCAGCCGCACTTTCTCGGCACCGGACTCGTCCCGCTGGCGACAGGCCACGGTGAGCAATGGGGCGGCGAGGGCTTCCAGGCGGGCATTGGGGACCAGCCCGATGGTGTACGCGATGTCCTCCGCCTCGCAGTACTCGTAGAGTGCCGGGACGGCGAAGCCGCTGTCGGCGCGGACCTCGATCACCACCCCCGGCCAGCGGCCCCGCAGCGCCGCCACGATGCGCTGCAGGATCGCGACGATGCCATGGCTGGCATGCACGGTGCCGCGCCGCAGGACGGCCGTGACGAGGTGGCCGGTGTCGGCGTCGAAGACGAGCAACGGGAAGTACTGGTGCTGCCGGAAGTAGCCATGGTAGGCGGTGCCTTCCTGGTTCCCATGCGTCGGATCGGCGGTGCCGTCCAGGTCAAGCACGATCCGGGTGGGGGCGCCATCCCGCTCCCGTTCCCGCAGGTAGACCTGCCCGAGGGCGACGGCCAGGCGGTAGCAGGTTGTCGCCGAGACGCTGGTCTCTAAGCGGGAGAGGGTCGGCTGACTGGCCAGGTCCGGGTCGGTCTCGGGCAGCCGCCCACAGACGAGCTTGAGCAGCGGGTCGGTGCGCAGGGCGTCGGCGTCGTCCTGGTCCTCGTAGCCGCAGGCGATCTGGTAGATCCGCTGGGTAACGAGGGTCGCCAGATCGTGCCGACCACGCCGCCGCCGCCAGTCGGGGATCTGGGCCGCCAGGGTCGCACAGAGCCCGAGGACGCGGTCGGCCTCCTGCAGCCAGGCGAGGCCGCCGTCGCTGGTCAGACGCCCGCCAAGGAAGTCCACCTCCAACGGCAGCGGCGTGGGCACGGCAAAACGGAGCGGCGCTGTGGCAGACTGGAACATGCGGGGTACCTCCTGGCTCGGGCCGATTCAGGCAAGTCAACCCTTACCAGAGATGGTGCCCCGCTGTCACTCATGAATAATTCAGGCTAGGGCGCGTGCGCACACCGGTTTCGCCCGGTCACTGCCGCGAACGCCCTCCATCCCTCCGGCGGGCGACGACCGGATGCCGCCAACCGGTGCCCGCCCGGCCGCAACCGCGAGCTTCCGCGCCCACGTCTGCTACGTGGCCTAGGGACGGCCGCCAGGCGGTGGAAAGAGCGGCCCTACGACTTGCTCGAGCAGTTGACCATCCAGTTGACGCCGAACTTGTCGACGAGGGAGCCAAAGTAGTCTCCCCAGAACATGTCTTGCATCGGCATTTCGGCATTGCCCCCGGCGGAGAGCGCGCCGAACAACGCGTCGGCCTCGTCCCGGGTGTCTGGCTGGAGGCAGATGTAGACGTTGTTTCCCTGGTTGAGCTTGAAACCCATCGATTCAGGTGCGTCGGTGCCCATTAGCATGTGTCCGCCCAGGATCGGCAGCTGCACATGCATGACCATCTGCTTGTCGTCTTCGCTCACCTCTGACTGACCTTCGGGCGCCGGAACATCGCTATGGCGCATGATGCCACCGACGAACTCGGTGCCAAAGACGGACTTGTAGAAGTTGAAGGCCGCTTCGGTGTTCCGGTCGAAGTTGAGATAGGTGCTGGTCTGAGCCATCTTCGTCTCCTCGTGACTGAATCAATGGACCGTGACGCGCGTTTCGCTCAATCCTCGGTACAGGCGATCCCCTTTCCTAGACTCTGACCTTCCTTGGTCTGTCATCTTTACTGATGATGGTGTTCTCCTCTCTGATCACGTCGAGCACGTCGGCGTCACATGGCGGTCTGCATCCGATCTGCAGATCGCCGCTACCTGGTAGTCGAACAGGGTGGCCCAGAATCGACAATGGTCGTGAGCGTGGGGGTTGGCGGATAGAGCCCATACGCGGGCGAGTGGCATTGATCCCATGATATGAGGTCCAAACCGAACCGAGGTGGCGATTGGGCACGGGCCGATACGAGATCGGCGCCTACGCGGGGTGATCTTTGGTGGTCAAGCGAGCGCGGAGGTCGGGCTCGTGTTCGCGGTAGTGCTCGAGCGTGCCTTGGAGGACCGCCGGTCCGAGCGCGTGGCCCTGCAGCCATGGGAAACGATCCACTTCTAGCAAGTCTCGCTCTGGCAATGCCGCGATGGCGCGCTCGACGCGGTCGAAGGTCTCGTGCGACTCCCGTTTGATCTCCGCGAACGACTTGTCGCGATTCGCCTCGTAGAACCAGCGATTGATCTCGTCCAAGTCGGCGTCTTCATCCAGCGATCCCGGCCATGGCTTGGCGGGCTCGCCGCCGCTTAGGCCGGCTTCCAGTCGCGCGGCGGTCAACAGCCGCCAGCCGGTCAGGTGGGCAATGATGTCTTTGAACGTCCAACCTCCAGGGTCATCGAACCGCTGGTCTCCGTCTTGGCCCGCCTCAGCGGTGATCTGCTCGACCTCGTCTCGAAGCGTCCGCACGTACGCCAAGAGCGTGTCACGATCGCCCATATGGCTCATCTTGCCTCCTCAACGCTGGTGTGTCGCCGTTCTCGCAGTCGCTCTCCGTGAAGCGCGAGATCGTCGACTTCCTCTTGAGCATGCCGCTTGAGGGATGGTACACGAGGGTGGCAGCCGCGATTCCGACGTCGCCCACCAGAATATCCCTAGCGTTGGTATGATCCACGGACATACCAGCAGTGGGGATACGGCGATGACGTAGCCGTCGGGTCGGAGCAGGAAAGGGGAAGTCTCAGATGGCGGGGCAATGGCAGGTGGCGGTGACGCGGCAGATTCCGGACGTGGGGCTACGCGTGCTGGAGAACGCCATTGGCGACCTCCGGGTCTGGCCGGACGAGCTGCCACCCTCCCCGGAAGAGCTCGCCGAGCTGCTCCACGGGTGCGACGGCGCCTTGACGCTCTTGACTGACGAGATCAACGGCGCGGTCCTTGACCGTGAGCCTCAGTTGAAAGTGGTGAGCAACTTCGCCGTCGGCTATGACAACGTCGATGTCCCAGCCGCAACCGAGCGCGGCGTCGCGGTGTGCAATACGCCCGATACGCTGACCGAGACGACCGCCGACTTCGCGTTCGCGTTGCTGATGGCTTCTGCCCGCCGGATCGTCGAGGGAGTGGACTACGTCCGGGCTGGGAAATGGCAGACCTGGGGTCCGAAGCTTCTGCTAGGGCGTGACCTGTACGGCGCGACGCTCGGCATCGTCGGATTCGGCCGGATCGGGCGGGAAGTCGCCAAGCGCGCTCACGGCTTCGACATGAACGTCCTCGCCTACGACGCCTATCAGGATGACTCAGCCGCACAAGAACTCGGCGTTACGTACAAACCATTAGACGATCTGCTCCGTCAGAGCGACTTCGTGACGCTGCATGTCGCGCTGACCGACGAGACCGCGGGCATGATCGGCAAGCGTGAACTGGACTTGATGAAGCCGGAGGCGATTCTCGTCAATGCCGCGCGCGGGCCGGTGATCGATACGGACGCGCTCGTCGCCGCGCTGCAATCAGGGAACATTGGGGGTGCCGCGCTGGACGTCACCGACCCGGAGCCGTTGCCGGCCGACCATCCATTGGTCTCGCTGCCGAATGCGATCGTCGTGCCACACATTGCCTCGGCGACCGTTGCGACCCGCGACCGCATGGCCGAAATGGCCTCCCGAAACGTCGTTGCCGTGCTTCGCGGCGAACAACCTCCGGCTATTGTCAACCCGGAGGTCCTGAGGTCCTGACCGTCAGAGCCCGAGACTACGCCGGCCAATGTCGTGGTGAAGGTGGCAAACCGAAGGCCCCTCTCCCGTGCGGGAGAGGGGCCAGGCAGAGAATCATCTACGATTTCTTGCCGACCATTCGGAAGAGCTTCGTGCCACAGACGCCGCAGGTGCCCTGAATGGCGTTGCGACCGTTCTTCATGGTCACCTCCTCCGGATTCTGGACCTCCCGCTTCTCGCGACACTTCACACAATAGGCTTCGGTTGCCATAACGCTTTCCTCCCCTTGTGCTCTCGCACCGTTGCGAAGCGTTCTCGCGGATTTTCTATCCGCTATGCTGAGCGATCACCCCGCGATGCTCAGACTCTTCGCATCCGCCCGACACGCATGAGCGGTGCCAGGCGGGCATGAAAAGACATAACGGACGTGTGTGGCAAGGGGACGATAGCACTGTTCACGGGATTCGTACGGACTCCGGTTGCAAGCTTTTGGATGGAGCCGCAGGGGCCACTGCCACGCGGGGCTCCAAGCCCCGACGCTGCACCCGATAAGCCGGCTCGAAGCCGGTTGAGCACGGAGCGAGCTGACCATGGGCAATCGTCCGGAGTTCGTATTAAGTTAAGGTGCAGCGGTTGGATTGACGCTGACCGCGTGATCGTCCAGCCACTGAGTCACCCTGCCAAGGACCTCGTCCCGCTCAGGCTCGTTGAAGATCTCGTGGCGCAAGCCCGGCCAGAGGATGAGCGTCTTATCCTCACTCCGCGCAAGCGCATGGACCAAAACGGATCCTTGCGGATCAGTCATGCGGTCATCGACGCCATGCATGACGAGGAGCGGCAGCGTCAGGCGGTCGAGCCGAGTTTGGACATCGGCGGCGGCCCGCTGGATCTGATAGCCCATCCGGGCCCGGAGCCTGCCCTTGTAGGTGAGCGGGTCAGCACTGAACAGACGCTCGACATCCGGATCGCGGCTCAGGATTCCCGGACGGCCAGGACGCACGACGGCAAGCGTTGGCGCCACACGGGCCATGACCGGGGCGAACCGTCGCACGAGAGCCGGTGCCGAGCCACCGACCTGAATCAGCGCGCCGCTCAAAATGAGCCCAGCGAGTTCAGTCTGATGACGGAGCGCATAGCGGGTCGCGATCAGGCCGCCAAGCGAATGGCCGAGCATGAAGCGAGGAAGGTCTGGATGTTCCTCACGGGTATGCTGTACCAATGCCCGCACGTCGTCGACGAAATCATCGAAGCTCACCACATCGGCTCGTCTGCCCTCGCTACGGCCATGGCCGCGATTGTCAATCCCGACCACGGCGTAGTCGTGGGCGTTCAGGACGGCAACCACATGATGATACCGGCCGAGGTGCTCGCCATAGCCGTGGATCAGGACGACCACCGCTTTCGGCGTCGCGACCGGCCACCGGTGGATGGTGAGCCGCATCCCACGGGTGCCGACGAGATCATCGGACGACAAATAGTCTGGCATGCGCGAGATCATTTCTGGCTACGGCGCTACGAGGCGTGCCACTCCATCGCCTCCGGACAGCGGCACGATAGACCGGCGCGCGAAGATCGCCCCCACGTTGTGGCCGAGACGGGCGTAGACCGCCGGCGGCACGCCAATGTCAGCGAGAAAGAGACCGCCGGTCCATAGCGGGGCCGAGGCGGTGAGCAGTCCTCGCTTCGGCAGCGCCAGGGTGAGCGTGGCGGTCGCGCGGATACACGGCTCAAAGGCCTGGCCACCGGTCGCGTCGAGCCCGGACGGCACATCGACCGCGAGGACCGGCGCGGCCTGACCGTCGGCCTGGCGGATGAGCTCAGCGGTCACGCCTTCCGGTGGGCGCTGCAGGCCGAAACCGAGCAGCGCATCGATGACGAGGTCGGCTGGTCCTTCCCAAGAAGCGCTGTGACGCAGACCAAGCGCACGGAGCAGCTCATACTGACGGCGAGCGATCTCGCCAAGATGCTCGGGTTCGGACGCCAGAAGCACCTCGACGATCGCGCCCCAAGCATGGAGATAGCGAGCCGCCACGAGGCCATCACCGCCGTTATTGCCCCGGCCGGCGAGAATCGCCACCCGGCGGCCTTCGGCATTCCCGTCAAGGAACCGCTCCCGCGCGAACTCGGCGACGGCCCGTCCGGCCGCCTCCATCAGTTGCAGGACGTCCCAGCCCAGATCGTCGATCAGGATGCGATCGACCCGCGCCATTTCCTCCCACGTGAGTGCCGGGATGGTGTCCAACGGCTTCATGATGAGCTACCTTCTCCATGAGGAGTTTGAATCAAGGAGGAAATCGCCGGTGGAAATTATGATGGCGCGTTCCACACGGGTCGAGCTCGACCTGCTGGAGAAGCGAATCGGCGGCTGCCGGCATTGCGTCGAGGGCGGCTTGTTGGCAGAAGCAAACCCGGTCCGTCGAGGCCGTGGCACCGACCGAGCACGGCTGATGATCGTCGGGCAAGCCCCTGGCGCGACGGGACACCTCCATCCCAAACCTTTCTCCGGCGCGGCCGGCCGGACATTGCGAGGGTGGTTGGTGAGTGCCGGGTTCCCGGAGGATGCCCTGCACGACGGTGAACGGGTCTTCCTGACCAGCGTGACCAAGTGCTTTCCCGGCCCGAGCATCGCTGGAAAGGGAGACCGCCTGCCGTCACCGGCCGAGGTGCGGCTATGCCGGCCATATCTCGATGAGGAGATCCGACTGGTTCAGCCAGTCGTGGTGTTGGCGCTCGGCCGCCTGGCGGCAACGGAGCTGCTTGGTCCGCAACCGCTCTCGGTGCTGGTGGGACCGGAGCATACCGCGGAGCGGGCCGGCCAGGAGTTCAGCGTCGTGGCGCTATCGCACCCATCGGGGGTCTCCCGCTGGCTCAACGATCCGGCAAACCGGGCGAAGCATCATGAGGCCTTGGAAAAGCTATCGGTGCTGCGTGTCCGTCACGGCCTCTAATCCTCGGACCCAACTCAAATCCAGGTGGGTAGATTAGGAGAACGGTGATGCCCTGGCCAGCTAGCCGTGGCATCGCCCATTCTCGTCCGCGTATCTCCGGCATTATGCCGGCGTTGACCGCTCTCTAGACATCACGCAGGTCCGCCAGCTGAAGCAGGCGGCCGATTGGCGAGTAGAAGAGGCGGACCGGCTCATTGTCCTCGGGGATCGCGTAGAAGAGGTACCCGGTCGTGGTATCGCCCGGCGCGAGGTCCTCATCCTCCAACTCCTCGAACTCGGAGTCGTCGTTCAGACTGACGAACCCCGGGAAGTAGTAGAAGCCTTGGTTGTCCTGAAGCCCGATGTCGAAGGTTGAGAGCTCGAATGGATCATCATCTGGGTCGACGTTCTCGACGGTGAGCTGAACGGCGATGTAGGTCGCATCCGCCTCCGGGTCGAAGAACTCGCCGAAGTCCTCAAACGGGACAACGGCGTCCTCGACGGTGAAAACGGCGACGTCCTCACCATTCTCGCCGACGAACGTCACCGGATCGCCAATGACAGGATCAAGCGTCGATGATCCAGCACCGGAGGCGTCGTCCCCTTCTTCTTCAGCGGGGGGCGTCGCGTCCGCGTTCTGGGCGACAACGATGGCCGATGAGCCAACCAACAGGCTCAAGGCCAAGACCATCGCCAGGATTCGCTGCAACATCCTGTTCCTCCCTCACTAGTCCGGATGCCCCGCGCGGGGGACGATCCGATGTCCTCAGGCCCAACCATTGAGTCCCGGATCACGGCGCAAGGCTGGGGCCAGCAGGCGATGTTTTTGGGCTTCCTAGGGCATCGCTACCGCGGATTTAATAATACTCAGGGGGATTCGTCGTGAGGGGAGAGCCATGTCTGATTACTGCTTGCTGGCGCGATAGCCCTTGGCCTCGGCGGCATCGGCGTCCACGAAGCAGACCGGTTGTCCCAAACGGTGGTAGGCACGATGGTGCGGGAGGTGATAGATGCGGGAGGCTGGGTTCGCCTTCACGGGGTGCGTCTCCGGACACAGGCCATCGACGCTGGGCACCATCGCGGGAAGGTCTTGTGATCTGACACCCGTCGATGCCATCGGCTCCATGGCTTGAGGAGCGGAGGACAACGCGGGACGCGAGGCAAACACCGATGCGAGGGCGTGCCGGCGCATCCAAATCACGCTCGCGATCGCAACCATCAGGGCAAATGCGAGCAACCGTCGGGACTGCATCACCATGACCTCCATGCTTTGAGGCCGGCACATGCCCTTGGCCCTCATCCACACGGTGCGACGCCGTTCTCCATACTGGAGAACGGCGTCATCATCGCGCCAAGCTTGCCATAAGAGCGGAAATAGCTCAATAGCGCGCTCGTCTATGCGGTACCCCCCGGGAAGGCTGGACCGCGCGGGGAACGGTATCGGCGCTACTTCGCGCTCGGCCGGAGCAACCGGCTAAACAGCCCGAAGAGCAGAAACGTCGGCGGCCACTGACCGACGAACAGCGCGGCGTCATCCTTATTGTTGAGCTTGAAGATCGCCGATAGCCCTATCGAGCTGATCGCCGCCCAGTACCAAAATTCCTCTGGAACCGACTTCGTCAACGCGAGCGCCCCTTCCCGGGTGTCTTCGGCCTTCTTCCCCATAAGGGCCATACTGAGAACTCCTTGTCCTAACGTGTCCCGTACCTCGAACCTGAAGCCAACATATGGCTCAGCGAGGGCGAGAACGCACAAGCCGTGCCAGGTTGACACTCATGAGGCGCGCGTTGTGGCGGAGAAACGGCCAACGGTGACGGCGCGCTACCCCGGGGACTCCCGATCGCTCGCTAGGCACATGGTAAACTCAGGTGTTATGGCAATCGACCTCATGGCACAACCGACCGCAGGGGACGCGGAGTCGATCGTGGCCAGCCCGCGGTATACTCGTCTGCCCCGCCACGACCGGCCCGTGGCCCTGTACGACATGAGCGTGGCCGAGCTGACAGAGCGTTGTCGAGAGCTTGGTCAGCCCGCCTACCGGGCGCGGCAGCTCTTCGATTGGGCCTACCGCCACCTCGTATCAGACTACGGAGCCATGACGAACCTGCCTACCGCATTCCGGGCCGAGCTGGAGACTGCCCTTCCGCTCGGCACCATGGCGCCGGTGCGTGACGTCGAGGCAGACGGCGGTGATACGATCAAGACACTCTATCGCACATTCGATGGGCAGCTCGTCGAGACGGTCCTGATGCTCTATGCGGACCGGGCGACGGTCTGCGTCTCCTGCCAGGTTGGTTGCGCGGTCGGCTGCGCGTTCTGCGCGACTGGGCTTGGCGGTCTGACGCGCAACCTCTCGGCGGGTGAGATGGTCGCTCAGGTCGTCGGGGCGGCGCGTCAGGCGCGCGAGCGCGGCCGCAAGCTGACCAATCTCGTGATGATGGGCATGGGTGAGCCGTTGCAGACCTATCAGCCGACGATGAAGCTGGTCGAGATTCTGCACGAGCCGATTGGGTTCGATTTCGGAGCGCGTCGCATCACGATCTCGACATCGGGCGTGGTGCCGAAGATCGACGCCTTGGCGGGAGAACCGTATCAGGTCAACCTGGCGGTCTCACTTCACGCCCCGAACGATGAGCTGCGCGACCGACTGGTCCCGCTCAACCGGCGCTATCCAATCGGGGAGCTGCTCGATGCGTGCGAGCGCTACGTCGCCAAGACGGGTCGCCGCGTGTCGTTCGAATACGCCCTCATGGCCGGAATCAACGATAGCGACGAGACCGCGGGCGCGTTGGCGAGACTGTTGCGACGGCGACGGCAGCTCCGCTGCCATGTCAACGTGATCCCCCTCAACCCGGTCGACGTCTTGCCCTACGAACGGCCAAGCGCCGAGGGCATCGAGCGCTTCGCGGCCATCCTCCGCGACGGTGGCATCGCGACGACCATCCGCTACTCGCGCGGCGTCGATATCGCGGCGGCGTGCGGGCAATTGCGAGCACGGGAAGCAGCGTCGCCATCTGCCTCATCGTTAGGAGCACGGCATGCCGAGCGAATCCGGGCTACGGGACAGCCATGATGGCCAAGAGCAGATCTTCCGCATTAGGCGTATCGGCGAAGTGCTGTCCTGGGTGGCTATAGTGGACGGTGCCTTGCTGGTCGATGATGAAGGAGCCCGGTAACTGCCGAACGTTGCCGACGGGCTTCGCCATGCCGGCGCCAGACCTGAAGGCCCGCCAATATCCTTTGAGCGTGGCAAGGCTGAGGAATTGTGCGAGGCCTCCCTCGGTCAGACCATAGGCCACGTAGCCTTTCCGATTGGGATCACCAAGCACGGTAAATGGCAACTCCAGCTCGGACGTAAACGCCGCGATCTCGGCTCCGTCTCCCTGGCCGATGGCGACGACTCGGCCCCCCGCAGCAAGGAGCTTCCTATGATGGCGGCGCAACTGCACCGCCTGCTCCCGGCAGAGCACTCAGCCGAAGTGCCGGAGGAAGATGAGCGCCAACGCCCGCGGTGCGGCTTCCCACTGGTCCTTGAGGTGAACCGGTGCGCCGGAGCCGTCAATGAGTGTCACGTCTGGCGCGGGGTCTCCGATTCCTGGGCTTGCTGTCGCTGCCATCTTGCTCGGCATGGTCTTCTCCTCCATGGCGTCGCCGTGAAGACGTTGTCGTGGGCAGATAGGAGGTGGCACGTCGCGTTCCACGCTCCCGCTGGTCTCGCGCTACCATGTGCCATCTGAGAGGACATGCGACGGGAGAGAGGCGATCATGGTTGAGCGAGTCGTTAGCCCGGTGAAACGATGGTTTCGAGTGCAGGCCATTGGCGTGGTGCGCCGGTCCGATCGCCAAGATGATCCCGAGGCATTCTTTGACCCGGCCGCCGTCTCAGTACTGGAAATCGACCTGCGCTGGGAGGCAGGATTGGATGGGTTGGAGGAGTTCAGCCATCTGGTGGTGATGTGGTATCTCGACCGGGCGGCACGGCGGAGGACGGTTGGTGAGCCAAGAGCAGCCGAGAACATCGCAGGCGCCAAACTGGTGGGCTTCTTCGCCACCCGCACTCCACGGCGCCCCAACCCTATCGGCATCGGTTGCCCGCGTCTCCAGCGCCGGGAAGGCAACCGGCTCTATGTCACCGGACTCGATGCCTGGGACGGCAGCCCACTTCTCGATATCAAAGGGTATTACCCACGCGATGAGCTCCGGCCAGATGCGACGGTACCGGCCTGGCTGACCGATCTCTGGCGGCGCCGTGATGCGGAGCGAGGGCCGGTCGCGAGCGCCGCCGGCCATGAGCTTGACGAGCGGTCAAGCTCATGACGATTCCGGGTGATGGAGATGCCGAGGCCGCTGATCAAACCCGAGCTGTTCTCGACGCGGTTGGTTCTAGGCGCATCTTAGGAATGCGAACCATCGCGCTGGGTGGCCAGGCAGGCCCGCTGTGCCCCTACGACTGGTGTACCAATTGATCGGTAAACCGCGGTAAGCGGTAATACGAACGTCGGTTGATCCGATGCAGTATCGCCCCATTGTCCTCAGCCGGCTCAAAGTCGGCTTATCGGGATCAGCGTCGCGGCTCCCAGCGCCGCGCGGCGGTCGCCATAGACGGGTCCGATACGATGTATCCGACCTCGGTATGAGGAAGCAAAAGAGAGGGAGAACGACGTGTGGAATATCTCTGGGTAGGCATTGGTGGATTCATCGGAGCGAATGCACGGTTTATCGTGGGCCGCTGGATCGGCGGGCGCTCCGGCGACACGTTGGCATTTCCGGTGGGAACGCTCCTGGTCAACATCACCGGTTCGCTGCTGATTGGACTGGCGCTTGCCCTTGTTGTGGGCAAGGTGTCGTTTGCCGACCCGGCCTGGAGGCTGCTCGTCATCGTTGGCGTGCTTGGTGGCTACACGACCTTCAGCGCGTTTTCCGCCGAGACGGTCCTCTTGATCGAGGACGGCCGCACTGGCGCGGCCGTCACCTACGTCGTTGCCACGAACCTGCTGGGGCTCCTTGCCTGTTTCATGGGCCTGGCCGCAGGACGCGCGCTGTTGCGCTAATCATCTGACCTCGTGACGTATGCTCCACAGTGGCATGGTATGCCAGGCCCGAGGCGCGGATGCCGGGATCAGGCACCCTGCAGCAGGGTAATCACCTCGGCCAGCGTCTCGCGTTCCCCGACGTTGCCCGGGAAGACGACGTAGGCCAGACCGGGGAAGCGCGATTCGTCGCCTAACCGCCAGACGGGCACGCCGGGACGGACCTGGCCCAGCACCATTGCCCGGCGTGCGCCAAGGCCGCCCGTGCCGATGTCGCTCGACGTGATGCCGCCCTTGCCGATCACCCAACCCAGCTGACCTTCAATCGCGTGGACGATGGCGACGAGCGCATCCGAGACGATCCGGCCGAGCCGCAGACGGTCCCCACCGGCCGCGGGTCGCTCGACCTCGCGGGATGTCGCGACGACCGCCGTCTTGCCGGATCGGAGAGTCGACGTCGCTGCCGCGGCAACGCGTCTCACCTCTTCACCGCGTGATGCGTCTCCGGCGAGGAGTGCAGGTACCGAGACCTCGATCATCGAGGCGTGAGGAAGCCTGCGGCAGTGGGCAAGCTGCTCGGTCGTCTTCTGGACGTGGGAGCCGACGACGACCAACCCAGGTAGTGGCGATGGAGCGTCGCTGCCCACCAGATCGGCGCGAGTCAAGAGATCACGCGCCGGCATGCCAGCGCGCGCCCGGACGAATGACGCCGCAGTGCGATAGACGAACCGCTTACCCGCGGCCTCTGCCTCCAGGACGCCAGCCACGACAACGTCCAAATCCTGGTACGTGGCGGCGTTGACGATCACCGGGGTGGCGCCTTCGATCTCCTGAAGGAATCGCGCTACCGCCGGGGGGCCGCCCTCGCGGATCGTTCTGATGTCCAGCGAGGCAACGGATGCGGGAGAAATGCGGCCAGCCGTCTTCTCGGAGACCCAGTCACGCAGGTTGGCGCTGCGAAAGCCGAAGGTGGCATCCCGAGCGAACTCCGTCGCGGCGGCGGGAACCCACGCTTCTCCCTGTCGAACCCAGTGGATATCGTCGAGCGTGATCCGGCCGCCCTCGAAGAAGGCGGGCACGAGCAAGACGGCGTCGACGCCGCCAATGACCGCCTGGATCGCATCGGTCTCGGCAGGGAAGTGTCCCCGCAGCGTCGAATCGCTCCGGCTCGCGATGGCGACCTCGACGCCGGTCTGCTCGGTGGCGGTTTGCAGGTTTGCCACTATCTCTCGCGTGAGCTGGACCGCCTCAGGCTCGGGCAGGCTCCGCGAGTTCGTGAGGATGAAGAAGACGGGTGGCCGCGTGGCGAGCTCGGCGGCTAGGTCTTCGACCGTCCAGCGAGCGAGCACCGGTGTATCGTGGACGGTCTGGACGCCGGTCGGGTCGTCATCCAGCGCAACGAGCACCCGGCCCGAGGATGCAATCGTCTGACGATTCTTCCCCGCTAGCCCGATGTCGGGCCACGGTGGTGGTAGCGCGTCGAGATCGGGCGGAGGGATGGGCATAGGAACCTTATATGGGTGTCGAATCGTGAGTTGTCTGCCGTGTGTTCCTACGGCGTTGGTGAAAGATCGAGACCTTCCAGCGTCACCTGACGGATCATGGAATGGCTGCCGAGGCGCGTCCCGGCATCAAGGATCTCCAGGCCGACGAGCTGGTCTTGGGCATCGTACTCGCCGACAATCCCCTCGGCCAACTCCTTCGTGGTCACAGTCGTGTCGCGGAACACGACGCTCAGAGCGTCCACCTCCGAGTCGTAGCGAATGTGCATGGTCTGGCACTCCTTGCCGGCGGCTCGGTGACTCAGAAGAAGTAGGTGTAGACGGTTACGACCACGATGTGCTCGGGCGTCTCGACGAAGACAGGCCGGACGCGCTTTGTCGCGTAGCATCTCCCATTCCAGGTGTCGTTGTACGGAAAATCCTTTGACGACCCCGTCTCGGGTCAAATCTTCAAGGCATGACATTCATCATCTCGGAGCCGCGAGCGGGGCATGCCCCGAATGATTGCGCGCTCAGCACCTGGGCGGGTATCGCTAGCTTACCCCAGCCAACGCGAGCTTGGGATGCATGCTCGACAGAAATCCCCCCGATCGAACGAAACCGCTGCGCCACGCTATACGTTTGTAAGGGAGACAGGTGACGCTGGTTCGCCCCAACCGAGGTCTGTGACAACTGGGCACTGATTAGGGCATAAGCGGGTTGACGCTTAGGGCTCTGGCTGCCAATATTATGGTGTGTGGTGTGATCGTACACCGAGGTTGACCGGCCAGCTCGTTGGTTCGCTCCTAACGCGAGGCACCGGCGGTTGCCGGCGTCACGCTTTACTCTAGAACGCATCCGCGATCCAGCGACCACGGAAGGATCGGTCGATTTGGCGCGATACCATTCTCCCTATGCCACTCCCCATCGTGCGTCTCCCCGGTGGCCGTGGGCCGTCGCGGCGGTGCTGATTGTCCTGCTCATGGCCGCCGCCACGGTGCTGATCCGTGGCGATCTTTTCAGCGCGGCCGGATTGCCGCGGGAGGCGCTCCCGCCCGTACCGACCACGAGCGACCTGGCGATTGTCTCGCAGACTGAACCGGCGACGGCCACGCCGGTCGCGGCCGCGGCAACACCCGCCGAGGCCGGGCCGACGATTCCATCGACAGCCGCGGCGTCCCCGACACCCTCGGGTCCGAGTCCGACTGATGTCGTCCAGATGTGGGCGGATCGCTGGGGCACGGGCGATTATGATGGGCTCTACGGGCTGCTCTCCGCGGATGCACGAGCGGCGATTAGCCAAGAGGACTTCGTCAGCCGCTACAAGGATATTTCCGCCGAGGCGGGGTTGACCGACGTCGAGGTGAAGATCACCGGCGAGCCAAATCTGGAGTCGAGCGTGCCGGTCGAGGTGGCGCTCGACTCAAGTCTGGTCGGTCCGATCGTCGAGGAAAACACGATCCCGCTCACGAAAGATGAGGAGGGCTGGAAAGTCGCCTGGACCCCATCGCTGATCTTCCGCGATCTCGGCGGTGATGGCTGCATCCAGTTCGATGGCGAGCCAGCCGAGCGTGGCGCGATCCTGACCCGTGACGGCGACGTGTTGGCCGTCGACGGCGAGGTCTATCAGGTGAGCATCGTTCCAGGCGACATCGAGGACGAGCCGGGGATGCTGAGGGAGTTGAGCGAGCTGCTCGATATGCCTGAAGAAGACATCGAGGCGGCCTACGCGGATGCTCTGCCGGAGTGGAACGTGCCCATCACGTTGGTCTCATCGGAGCGAGGCAACGAGCTTCTGGATCCGCTTGGCAGCTTGCCCGGCGTGCGCATGGTGCCAACGACGCGTCGCGTCTACCCCCAAGGATCGCTTACCGCGCACATCACCGGCTATGTCAGCCGCGCCTCGGCGGAGGATATCGAAGCCGACCCTTCTGTAAGCGAGGGTGACTGGATCGGCCGGGCAGGTTTGGAGGCGGGCGCCAACGAGCTGCTCACCGGCGAGCCGGGAGGTCGATTGGCGGTGGTCGAATGTGAGAGCCGGTCGGAACGGTTTGAGATCGCTGAACGCAAGCCCAAGCCAGCGAAGGATCTCGTGCTTACGATCGACCTCGAGCTCCAGAAGTCGGTCGATCAAGCCGTCGGCGACATCGAAGGCGACGAACGGGGCAGCGCGGTCGTGCTCGACCCGCGCAATGGCGCGGTGCTGGCGATGGTCAGCCACCCGACCTACGACCCGAATGACTTCATCCTCGGGTTCACTGACAAGGAATGGAAGCGCGTCAATGACGAGAAGATGACCCCGCTCATCAACCGGGCGACCAATAGCACCTATCCGACCGGCTCGATCTTCAAGATGATCACGACCGCGGCGGCGATGGAATACCTTGACTACACCGAGGACACCGTCATCGAGTGCCCCTCACAATTCTTCCTGGAAGGGAACGTCTACAACGACTGGGTGATCGAGTACGAGTCACCCCCGCAGGGACCGCTCACGCTCCACCAAGCGCTGGTCCAATCGTGCAATACCGTCTTCTACCAACTCGGGCAGTCCCTGGATGACGAGGACGAGATGGCCTTGCCGACGATGAGCAGAGCGTTCGGGCTCGGCGCGCCGACCGGGATTCCCTACTTCCCTGAGGTGAGCGGCACCGTGCCGGATCCCGAATGGAAGATCGATAACGTGGGCGACGGCTGGTCGACTGGTGACGCGATCAACCTGGCGATTGGCCAGGGGTTCCTCCAGGCGACGCCACTCCAGATGGCCAATGCCTACGCGGCCCTGGCCAACGGTGGCACCCTCTACCAGCCCTACATCGTCGACCGGCTGCGAGAGG
>DASYWB010000141.1:0-8992 GCA_035936495.1 Thermomicrobiales bacterium | reverse complement strand
GGGCCTGCGACGCCGTCGGGGTGATGAGGATCCATCTGGTGTACAGCACCGATAAGCCGCCGGAAGAGGCGCTCGCACGGACAACCTCCGGCAGTGCGGCAAAGTGGATCGACATCGTGCGGCATGAGACCATCGAGGGCTGTTATAGGGTGCTGCGAGAGCAGGGATTCGCGATCTACGCGACGGCGCTTTCACCCGAGAGTAAGGATTTATACGCACTGGACCTTACCCCTCCGGTCGCCCTGGTCTTTGGTAATGAGCAGCGTGGTGTGTCGGCGGTGGCACGGCAGTTCGCTGACGCGGCGGTGATCATCCCGATGCACGGCATGGTGGAAAGCCTCAACATCTCCGTCGCTTGCGCGGTTTCACTCTTTGAGGCGATGCGGCAGCGTCGCGCTCTGGGTCAGTACGACGAGCCTAAGTTAGAGGATGCCGAGATGACGGCGCTCCGCGAGGATTGGCTCTGCCGGTGACTGGTGCTCGCCGCTCGGCTACGCTTGCTGGCTAACCGCCAACCGGCTGGTCATCCTCTGAGATGGCGTCGCGCGATCCCGGTGTTACGAAGCGATCTTCAACCCATCGGAGCGAGACCAGAATAAGCAAGGTCGCGATGGTCCCCGCGAGGGCGACGACGAAGAAGCCGGCGCCAATGAGCAGGCCAATTGCGGCGGTGACCCAGATCGCGGCGGCCGTGGTCAGGCCTCGCACCTTGTCTCCCGCCACGAAGATGAGGCCGGCAGCTAGAAAGCCGATACCCTGAACGATGGTCGAGCCAATACGCGAAGGATCATATTGGGTGGACCCGCTGCTTCTCGCGAGTTCACCGAGCAGGAGCGAGGCAATCATGAAGAGGGCCGCGCCCTCGCAGACCAGCGCGTAGGTGCGAAGCCCGGCCGACTTATTGCTTCGTTCCCGCTCAAAGCCGATGATCCCGCCCGCGACAAGCGCCAGGACGATCCGTCCTATCGATTCTGCGTCCGAGAGGGTCGTCATTCGCTGGTGCCTGATCCTTGGCTGACCATCGTCCACCGGTCCGCGACCGCATCTCAGAATTGCAACGTCGCCATCTCTTCTTGACCTTGTCGGATGAACCGCACGTTGATCTGCTCGCCGGGCTTAACCGCCGCAATCAGTGTATCGAGGGAAGACATGTCCTTCACCTTCTTGCCCGCGCAACCAATGATGATGTCACCTTTCCAGAGGCCCGCCCGCTCGGCAACTGATCCGGGGCGAATCTCGCCGATAAAGACTCCTGACGTTTCCGTGGGCGCACCCGCTCGCGCCTCCGGGTGGCGGCTCAGGTAGTCTGCCGCGTTGGCGCCGAGGATGCCGAGGGGTGGGCGGGAAGGTCCCGAGACCCGTTCGATCATCTTGGCCAGCCGGGCCTGATCAAAGCCCACGATCACGTCGTCGTCAGTCGCGATGACCGGCACGCCCTGTTGGCCGGAGCGGCGGACCATCTCCATGGCCGCGCCGTAATCGCTTGAGACATCCTTCTCGGTGTATTCCACGTGATGCTGGCGAAGGAACTCCTTCGCGCGGTCGCACCACGGTCAGGTCTTGGTGCTGTAGACGGTGATCGCCGCCATGGCTTCCTCCTCCTAAAAGTCGAATGGCAAGTTAGCGGGCATCTTGCCCTTCTTGGCCATCTTCCCGAAGCTGCCCATCATCTTCTGCATCTCCCGGAACTGCTTGAGCAACTGATTGACCTCGTGCCGTTGGGTTCCACTGCCGCGGGCGATGCGAGCGGCGCGGCGGCCACGAATGAGGTCCGGGTTGCGGCGCTCCTTCGGCGTCATCGAGAGGATGATCGCTTCAACGCGCTTGTAGTCGTCATCGGATATTTGCGCCTTCGCCTGGCGCATCTGAGCTCCGAGGCCGGGGATCATGTCAAGCAGTTGGGTGAGGGGACCCATCTGCTTGATCTTCTGCAGCTGATCGAGGAAGTCCTCGAGATCGAAATGCCCCTTGATCATCCGCTCTTGCAGTCGCTCCGCATCCTTCTCATCCGTCAGCTCTTGCGCCCGTTCCACGAGGGAGAGGACATCGCCCATACCGAGGATGCGACCGGCGAGGCGCTCGGGATAGAACGGTTCCAGGGCGTCGAGCTTCTCGCCGGTCCCGATGAACTTGATCGGAACGCCGGTGACCGCCCGGATCGAAAGCGCGGCTCCGCCGCGCGCATCGCCGTCCATCTTCGTCAGGACCAGACCGCTGACGCCAAGGCGATCATTGAACGTCTGGGCAACACCGACCGCTTCCTGCCCGGTCATCGCGTCAGCCACCAAGAGGATCTCGGTCGGGTCGACGCGCCGCTGGATGTCGACCAGCTCCTGCATGAGCCGTTCGTCAATCTGGAGCCGCCCGGCCGTATCGATGATGACCGGGTTAAACCCGCGCTCCCGGGCGAATTTCACCGCGTTCGTCGCCACCGTGACCGGGTTCTTGCCATCAGTCCCCTCGGCGTAGACGGGGATATTGATCTGTTTTCCGAGCGATTCGAGCTGCTTCACCGCTGCCGGGCGCTGGAGGTCAGCCGCGACCATGAGCGGGTTCCGGCCCTCCTTGCGGAGGTGAAGCGCCAGCTTCCCGGCATGGGTCGTCTTTCCAGCCCCCTGCAGCCCCACCATCATCAAGATCTGCGGTGGGGTATCGGCGTTTCGAAGCGGCTCACGCTCCGTGCCTAGGATGCGAATGAGCTCCTCATTGACCACGCCGATGGCGGTTTGGGCGGGTGTTAGGGACTTGAGGACGTCTTGGCCGACGGCACGCTCGCGGACAGCGCCGACGAAGTCTTTGACGACCTTGAAATTGACGTCGGCTTCGAGCAGGGCGCGGCGTACCTCGCGCATCGCCTCGTCGACGTCTTGCTCGCTGAGCCTACCCTTCCGTGACAAGCGCCCGAACGTCTCATTGAGACGATCAGACAGCGATTCAAACATGAACGAGCTCCTATCAGTGGGTATTAGTCGAATCTAACCGTATCTCGCTTTGACACCAAAGTCGCGTGGCTACAATCCCTCGCCCACCCCGAAGAAGAGAGAATCAACATACGAATCGGGATGGAACTCGGCAAGATCGGTCGCCTTTTCACCGGTGCCAACGTAGGAGATGGGCGTTCCCAGCTCCTTGGCGACCGAGAACGCGATGCCGCCTCGGGCCGTGCCGTCGAGCTTGGCGATCATGATGTCGGTGATCTCGACCGACTTGGCAAATTCTTGCGCCTGTATCAGCCCATTCTGTCCCGTCGTCGCGTCGATGACGAGGAGCACTTCCTGAGGCGCCACATCGACATGCCGCTGCATGATCTTACGAAGCTTCTGCAGCTCGAGCATGAGATTCGTCTTGGTATGGAGCCGGCCGGCTGTATCGACGATCAAGACATCGACGTTACGGTTGTGCGCCGCTTGCATGGCGTCGAAGACGACCGCGCCGGGGTCGGCACCGGGCTGATGGGTGATGACCGGCACGTTCAGCCGTTCACCCCAGACCTGGAGCTGGTCGATGGCGGCGGCACGGAACGTGTCGCCCGCGGCGAGCATGACCGAACGACCAAACCGCTGGTGATAGGCCGTGAGCTTCGCGATGGAGGTGGTCTTGCCGACGCCATTGACCCCAACGACCATGATTACCCACGGCACACCGCGCTGGAGGATCTTCACCTTCCGATTTCGAGTTGCCATCTCCAGCAACTTGACCATCTCGTTGCGCAGCACCTCGCGAGCGTCCGCGGGATCACGCAGTCTCTCCCCGGCGACATGCGATCGGAGTTCCGCCACGAGACGCTGGCTCACGTCCCAACCAACATCGGCCTGGATCAGGAGCATCTCGAGATCTTCATAGAGCTCTTCGTCGATCGCGGACCGGTCGAAGAGCTTGGTGATTTCGGAGAAGACGCCGCGTCTCGTCTTTTCGAGGCCTTGCTCAAGCTGGATGTCCGGCTCGGCGCGGCGTCGAAAGAGGCGATTAAGAACCACGATGGTCATCCTTTGAGGTGCGAACTCGGTGATATTGCTGATTCGTGATGTGGTCCCATTCGGGAGGCCGACACCCGAAAAACTATAGCACGTGGCCGTCGGCAGGCCGTCGATACTGCTCTTTCGCATCTCGTCGGGCGGTGGTACGATCCTCCCTCGACGACCGGTCCCCCGCGACGCGGTGCCGTGAGGAGTGCCGACTGACATGCCTCGTTCTCAACTGATCATCGCGGTCTACCTTCCGACCGTGTTGCTCGCGTTCGGGCAAGGGCTCCTCCTCGCTACGCTCCCGCTCTATGCCGCTAGTTTCGATACCTCGTACCTGTGGGTGAGCTTCGCCGTCTCCGCGGCCGCGCTCGGCACGCTGATAACCGACGTGCCGGCGGGCGCGTTGCTCGGCCGTATTGGCTTGCGGCGAGCGATGATCGCTGGTTCAGCGTTGGTCACGTTTGGAACAATCTCGGTCGTCCTCATGGACGACTACGGGTTGTTCGTCATCTTGCGGGTGATCGCCGGCATCGGCACGGCGCTATGGGGACTTTCGCGCCACGCGCTCATCGCCGAGACGATCCCGCCCGCCGAACGCGGGCGGGCGATTTCAGTCTTCGGCGGGATCAATCGGATGGGGGTCTTCGGCGGTCCGGCGCTTGGAGGTTTCATTGGCACGGCCTACGGACTCCGGGCTCCGTTCCTCTTCGCCGGGTTGCTCGCTTCCGTCGCATTAGCCGTGGCCATCTTCGTGATCCCTTCGGGCGTTGCCGCGTCGTCGACGATCTCGCCCGGTCAACGCTGGCGCGTCGTCGGCTCCTTGGTGCGGACGAACGGCCGCGATCTGGCGGCCGCTTCAGTCGCGCAGGTCTTTGCCCAGATGATTCGCCAAGGGAGACAGTTCATCGTTCCGCTCTACGGGGCCCAGCACGTTGGTTTGGACGTTGCCCAGATCGGCCTCGTGATGACGAGCGCGGCGCTGCTCGACGTCGCCATGTTCTTCCCTGCCGGTGTCGTCATGGATAAGTTTGGCCGCAAGGTAGCCGCGGTCCCGAGCTTTGCGGTGATGGCGGTCGGTGTTAGCCTCATCCCGCTAGCTGATAGTTTCGCAGGCTTGATGGCCGCGGCGGTGATCATCGGATTTGGGAACGGGTTGGGGTCGGGTACGATGATGACACTTGGCGCCGACCTCGCACCGAAAGGAGCGACAGGCGAATTTCTCGGCGTTTGGCGCCTGATCGGTGACACCGGGCAGGTGGGCGGTCCCCTCGTCGTCGGCGCCATGGCCGGGGTGCTCGGTCTCGCCAATAGTGCCTACGCGCTGGCCTTCATCGGCGGCGTCGCCGCGCTGACGCTGTCATTTCTCGTGCGCGAGACGCGGCACACACCCTTGGAGGTCGCCGCCTAAGCTCCCCTCGTCGAGGGTTTCAAATCGAGATTCATGGCGGCCGCGGGACCGCTGGACAACGATGCGAGGAGAACGGTCATGCCATTGGTTTTCGCCGCGATCGCGCCGCATGGGTTTCCAATTATCGATGATCTGAGTGAAGACGCCGAGGGTGCGCTCGTGACGCGGGCGGCCATGCACGAGCTTGGCCGCCGCTGCGCCACGGCCAAGCCGGATGTGCTGGTCATCGCTGGACCGCACGGAGTCCGAGTGGACGGTGCCATCTGCCTCGCGCACGTGGCGCGGGGCGCTGGAACGCTCCGCTGGCAAGACCGCGCGATCGGGATGAACATCCCCGTCGATGGAGAGATGACGGATGCCATTGCGGCTGCCGCGCGGGCTCGCGGCGTGCCGATCGCACTCGCGGGTTACGCGGGCAACCGCCGCGATCAGAGTGTCATTCCGCTCGATTGGGGCGTCATCACCCCACTCTGGTTTCTGGGGCACGATCGCCAGCTGGAGGGCGCGGGCGATGTGCTCTCGGATCCTCCGGACAGGGACATCGGTCCCCCGGCGGTGATCGTCACGCCTTCGCGCGCGCTCCCGCGCTCGGCGATGGTCGCATTCGGGAGGGCGGTCTCGGACGCCGCCGCGGGTGAACGGAGAGTCGCCTTTATTGCCTCGTGCGACTGGGCACACACGCACCGCGAGGACGGCCCCTATGGGTTCCACCCGGCTGCCGCAAGGGTCGATGCCTTGGTCGTCAACGCGATCAGAGACAATGAGCCGGGTCGGTTGATCGACCTGTCGGAGGAGGATGTCCGCGACGCCGCGATCGATGGCTTATGGCAAACGCTGATGCTCGCGGGCGTCAAGGAGCGCGTCCCTCTCGCGGTTGATCTCCTCTCGTACGAAGCACCGACGTACTATGGCATGCTGGTGGCCGTGTACACGCCCGAATCGTCGTGAGGATTGGTGAGATGGCTAGCGGCAATCCGAGGAGCGCCTCGTGACAACCCCCGTGGTCTTTCGGCCGACGATCAAGGAGCTTCCTCCCGATGAGCGCCCACGGGAGAAGCTGCGGCTCCGTGGCCCCGCCGCGCTCAGCAACAGTGAGTTGCTGGCCATCTTGCTCAACACCGGCTTGCGCGGCGAGCCGGTCACCGATCTGGCCCAGCGGATACTCCGCGAGAACGGCGACCTCCGGGGACTGCAGCGGCTGGACGTGGTGGAGCTGGCTCGGCTGCATGGTTTGGGAGAAGCAAAGGCTGCCAAGTTGAAGGCGGCCCTGGAGCTTGCCAACCGGCTCGTCGCCTTGACCCCCGAGCACAGGCCACAAATCACGGCCCCTGAGGATGTGGTCAACCTTCTAGGATTGGAGATGGCGGCACTGGAGCAGGAGCAGCTCCGGGTCATCCTGCTCGATACGAAGCACCGGCTGCTCACGATGCGAACCGTCTATCAAGGGACCGCGAACCAGGCGCAGGTGCGCGTGGCCGAGGTGTTCCGTGATGCTATCCGCCAGGGAGCCGTCGCGCTCGTGGTCGTCCATAATCACCCGTCTGGCGATCCGACCCCCTCCAGCGCTGACGTGGCCTTGACCAGGGAGCTGGCAAGTGCTGGTGCGCTGCTAGAGATCGACGTACTTGACCATCTGATCATCGGCAACAACCGGCATGTCTCCCTACGCAAGATGGGATTGGGTTTTCCATCCGAACGGTAGCTGAGGAGTTTCCAATCATGGTGGAGCGGGGGATTGGCGTTGCTGGAGCGCTGGATCGAGGCGTCTTATCCGAGCTCGCGCCTCATGTCGAACGGCTGGGCTACCGCACCTTCTGGGTGAACGACACGCCCGTTGGCGACGGGCTGGAAGCGCTCGCCCGCGTCGCTGAACGCACGAGACAGATCGGCCTGGCGGTCGGGGTGATCGCCCTCGATCGCCGGCCTCCGGATGAGATCGCGCGGCGCATCCGAGAACTTGCGCTGCCTGCGGAGCGCCTCACGGTCGGCGTGGGAGCGGGCGCCACTCGCCAAGGATTGGCGTTGGTGCGGGAAGGCGTCGCGGGTCTGCGGGCGCTACTCGATCCTTCTGTCACGATCGTGGTTGGCGCGCTCGGTCCCCGCATGTGTCAACTCGCTGGGGAGGAGGCCGACGGGGTGCTGCTCAACTGGCTCACGCCCGGCTGGGCCATGCGGTCAGCCGCGCTGGTGCGCGATGCCGCTGTGGAAGCCGGCAGGGAAGCGCCGAAGACGATGGGGTATGTCCGCGTCGCCTTGGGGCACGAGGCGCTGCCACGCTTAGCAGAGGAAGCCGGGCGATATCAGCGAATCCCGAGTTACGCCAAGCACTTCGAGCGCATGGGCACGGACGCCCTGGGTACTACCGTGTTCGGGACGGACGCGGCCCCGCTACAACGGAGCCTAGCGCCATTCGATGCGGCGGTCGATGAAACCGTCGTCCGAGGGATCACGAGCGCGGATAGCCTCGACGCATATCTCGCGTTGGCTGAAGCGTGTTCCCCTCCTGTCGAAGGGTGATTTCCCGCGACGATGGAAGAGAGGAGAGCTCGTGGGAATCGACCACACGAATATCTGGCTTGCCGGCCCTCGTGTGACATATCGGTGGGCCGATCCCCGGACCGCCTCGATCCTGTGGGCCAGGAAAATGGCCTCCAACGTGGAGACCGTCTATCTCGATACGGAGACGACCGGGATCAGTGATTCTGCTGAGATCGTCGAAGTCGCGGTCGTCGATGGGACCGGCGCAACCGTCTTACACACCCTGGTGAAGGCGCGGCACCCGATCCCGGCCGCCGCCATGGCGATTCACGGCATCAGCGACGATGATGTCGCGGGCGCTCCGACGTGGGAGGACGTGCATGGGTCGTTGTGTGACGTCCTCGAAGGACGGGTTGTCGTCGTCTACAACGCGGAATTTGACGCGCGAATGATCTCGATGTGTGGCGAACGCCACGCTCTCGCCGCCCCAACGGCTGCATGGCATTGCGCAATGCACGCGTACGCCGCGTTCCTTGGTCTTCCCGGCCGGCGTCCCGGCGACTATAGGCTCCACAAACTCGACGCGGCGGTCGCCTCCTTCGGAGGTGAGCCCGGGGGCCATCGTGCGCTCGGGGATGCTCTTGCCTGCCGATTCGTCGTGCTCGGCATGGCCGCCACGCCCTCGCCGGAGCCCGAGGCTTAGTCCTCGATACAGCCCTCGCCGAACTCGGGGACCGCGGCCTCCTCTCCCTTCACTCCCGGATAGTAGGCGCTTGGCCGAGCGAACACCATAGCCGAGGGCCGACACAACGCGGTTGGACAGCGCACCCGTATAGGCGATGTCCCCCCCCGCGGCATCAGGAGTCCCTGGAGCGTATGGACTGGCGGCCTCCAACCACCGAGCTTCGCGTTCTCGCGTTCCCATCTGCTCATCCGGACCTCGGGGGATTGGCGGCGCCTCCGCCACGTCCAGCATAGCTCATTCGTTGAGGCTTGGGAGCTTGTGGCCACCGCAACGGAATATTCCGATACTGGCCCCCCGGGTCTCCTACCCGGGAGCCAGCGAGGCATGTGGCGACGCGGCCCTCGCCCTCACTTGCCGTCTCACGACGGCTCGAAGCCGGGGTCGCCGGCCTGGGGT
>DASYWB010000140.1:0-13589 GCA_035936495.1 Thermomicrobiales bacterium | reverse complement strand
AAGCGAATGGGTCACGCGGGCGCGATCATCTCGGGAGGCGCGGGCACGGCGGCCGAGAAGATGGCGTCCCTGCAAGGGGCCGGCGTCCACGTCGCCAAGACCCCATCTCAGGTGCCATCCCTCGTTCAGTCGGCGTTAGAGCAGGCTCATTCATCCGGCGAGTGATAGGAACTCCGGCTGAAGGGTGGCGCTTGAGACTCGGACGTGCGCCACGTGGTACGCCCTTTCCCGCGCACCCGGAGAGGGGGCAAGGGTCCGCGAGTTTTCGGTGAGAGAAGCTCACCCTCGGAGCATCGAAGGCGCGGGGCAGTGGAGGTACTGCCTAAACGCGGACCGCGTAGACGATGGTCCGCGAGTCGTAGGCCACCCCGTTGAAATTTCCCCCACAGGTAATCAGCGTGAGCGACTCCCCCCCGGCACCACCCAACACGTTCTCGGCCGGTTCGTACGCGCTGACAACCGTTGATCCCGTGACCGAATAGGTAAATCCCGTGCCGTCCGGTCCCGTCACGTAGATCTCACTCCCGACGCCGAGAGAGGCCAAGCTGTAGAACACCGCGGGCCCTACGGTGTAGTAGTCAACGTGGCCCGACATCACGACGCTCGTCCCATTGCCTGGGCTTGAGATACCCGAGTACCACCCCACGTTCATCGGCCCGGAGGGGGTCCCCATCACCCCGTCATAGATGCCCACCTGCTCGATATAGGCGTCGACGCCGATTGCCGGTATGACGATACGGGTCGGCGTAAATGCTCCCCCCGCATCGGCGAAGCCTGCCATGCTGGCACCGGGTTCCGCGACACCGGGGTCACCGCCCGCCAGCGCGGCGGCACTCATGGAGACCATGTCACCCGCCGGGACTTCCGAGGTGTCAACCCCGGAAAGCAGGGCGAGCTCCTTGCCGATAGGAGCGACCAACGCCTCGGCATCAGGACTGTGCCATGCGTCAATCCGCCCTGACTCGTACCATTGGACGACCTTCCCGTAAGCCAGGTGGGGCTCAGACACCGGCCGTCCAAACCGTTCGACACCGCCCTCCTCGGCATACGTCGCGTCGAGCCGCGCGGTCCAATCATCGACCACCGTGGTCGTCGTGTTGGGTCCGACCAGCACCCCGGTCCCATCGGCAACCCTGGCAAACGCTCCCGCCTCGCGAACCGCGCCTACGCGTTTGCCGGCGGCGAGCTCTAGCGGCTCATGGCGAAGCTCCAGTAGATCAAGCCCCGCTTCGGCCACCTTGACTTCGGCGCTCGTGGGCGCGTACTCGAGCACGCCGTACTCGAAGTACTGACGCTCGCCGCTTTCCCACGCCACGGATTCCGAAACTGGCATCCCAAGCCGCGTCAGGCCCTCGTTGAGGATCCAGTAACTCAGGAACGGTCCTGCCAGCACATGTCCGGTCTCTTGAACGTAATAGGCCTCATCGGATGGTTGCGCGGACGCCAATGAACTTGGTCCGGCGATGGAGAGAGCGAGCAAGAGTGCCAGGAAGACTCCCGGAAACGTGGCAATGCGGCGGGGACGGGATGCGAAAGGACCCATTGATGTAGCCTCCAAGGCTAGGTGAACCCTAAGGGACAGCACGAAGCGGCGGCCCATCTGCATGGACCTCTGTCTCTGATACGTTGCAAAGCTCGCGCCCGGATCTCCGGGTAGCAATATCTCCCCCGGAAGTTCGAGGCGAGACGCGCTCCCATGCGAGCGACGTCGAACGGTAGCAACATCAGAGGAAGAGTTTATTGAACAGCCAGCCAGCGCCACCGACCAGCACGACGATTGCGATCGGGATGGCCAAACCCTTGGCTGACTCAGGGTTGATTCCCAAGCCGTATATCCCCGAGAGTTCCTTGATCCGATCGATCACGCGTCGCATCGCGCATCACCTCCAATCGTGTCTGCCGCTATATCACATCTCTCAGCCATACCGACCATCATAGCGCACGGCGAAGGCGTCGCTCATCACCCCGTCGTGTGATCAGAGATCGACATCCACCAGCGATGCGACAGGGTCGGCTTCAGCGGGAAGAACGCGCATCGTCGGAAACAGAACGACGTCGCGGATGCCGTCTTGATCCGTCAGCAGCATCACCAGCCGGTCGATGCCAATCCCGACCCCGCCGGTCGGTGGCATGCCGTACATGAGCGCATTGATGAAGTCGGCATCGATCGGCATCGCCTCCTCGTCTCCTGCCTCCCGATCTCGCTGCTGCTCGCGGAACCGCGCTAATTGATCGAGCGGATCGTTGAGCTCCGTAAAGCCGTTCCCCAACTCTCCGCCGCCCATGTAAGGTTGAAATCGTTCGACGTGCGTCAGGTCCTCCGGCTTGCGCTTGGCGAGGGGAGAAAGCGCCACCGGATAATCAACGAGAAACGTGGGCTGGATGAGCTTCGGTCGCACGAACTGCTTCAACAACTCATCGACGATTCGCGGCCAGACCGTCCCAGTGGGGATGTCAGCGCCTGCCTGCCTCGCTGCCACCAGGAGGTCGTCGTCCCGCGCGTGCTCAGCGTAGTCCACTCCGCTATGGCAGCGAATCGCCTCGCGGAGCGTCATTGTCGGCCATGGCGGTGTCAGGTCGATCTCGTGGCCTTGATAGTGAAGGCGCGGCGCGCCATGGATCTTTGTCGCCACGGAAACAACCAGTTGCTCAACCAACGCCATGATATCGCGATAGTCTGCGTAGGCTTGGTAAAACTCGAGCATCGTGAATTCCGGCGAGTGGTACCGGTCGATCCCCTCGTTCCGAAAATCCTTGCAGATCTCATAGACGCGCTCGAAACCGCCCACGATCATCCGCTTCAGATAGAGCTCGTCGGCGATACGCAGATAAAACGTTTGATCAAGCGCATTATGGCGGGTGGTGAAAGGGCGCGCCGCCGCGCCGCCATACAGAGGCTGGAGGGTTGGCGTCTCGACCTCGATGTAACATCGCTCGTCCAGGAAGCGCCGGATCTCCGACACGGCTTGCGACCGGATCGCGAAGACTCGCCGCGCATCGGCGTTCGCGATCAAATCCGCGTAGCGTTGCCGGTAGCGGGTCTCCACATCGGTCAGGCCGTGCCATTTCTCGGGCGGGGCATTGAGCGATTTGCTCACCATGCGGAGCGACTCGATGCGAACGCTGATCTCTCCCGCTCGCGTGCGGAAAAGGCGGCCACTGGCCTCGATGATGTCGCCGAGATCAAACAGCTTGAGGAAGCGCTCGTAGGTCTGGTCGCCTAACTCGTCACGTCGCAGGTAGAGCTGTATCTCACCAGACCCATCTCTCAATCGCGCGAACGCGGCCTTGCCCATGTGCCGAATGGCCACGAGCCGGCCCGCCAACGTCACCGCCCCGGGCGCGTCCGCTCCTGGTTCAAGGCCGTCCTCCACCGCTTCGAAGCGCGCGAGCGCCTCTGCCGCCACATGGGTGCGATTGACGCGCGGGGGATAAGGGTCGATGCCCTGCCCGCGCAATTGTTTCGCCTTGTCGTGACGAACGGACTGAAGCTCTGAAAGGGCCATGCTCTGTGCTGTTCTCCCGTTCGCACCTGGCTGGATCGATCGCCCCGCCGGGCAAAGACGCGACTACTCGACACTCAGGACGGTATAGACAATGGAGCCAGCGGGTGTGGTGACCGTTGCTGACTCACCCTCGTGGCAACCGATGAGCGCCCGGCCGACCGGCGATTCCGTCGAAATCGACCCTTCCATGGAGTTCGCTTCCTCCGGGCTCACCAGCAGCCACGTCTCTTCCTCGCCGTCATCGCTGCTCAACCTGACCCGGGAGCCGAGTCGGACCGTTCCGTCGCTTCGGCCGGTCTCGATGATCTCGGCGCGGGTCAGCATCTGCTCCAGAACGGCAATGCGTGCCTCGGTCATGATCAGCTCTTCTTTGAGCTCCTCAAACTCGCCGTTATCGGTCACATCGCCATGCTCACTCACTTCATAGATGCGGGTGGCCAGCGCGGGTTTGCGCTCGTCCCGCAGCAACCGCAGCTCCTCGTCGAGCCTGACCTTTCCCCCGGCCGTGAGTTGCACCACTCGCTCTTGAACCATCGTCGTTCATCCTTTCCTCACGACCCGGCTACCAGCCGGCATCAAGAACCGGCGAGCGGGAGGGCGGGCCCCGCCCGTGGCCAAGGAGCGGTCGACCACTCACTTGACCACTTCGCCGTCGCCACATGCCCTGGGTAAACAGAAGGAGCCACGCGGCACAGCCGCGAGCTCCGGTTCCCGCTCAATTATACGGCGGCCCTCATACTCTGTAAACGCGGGCCGCAATCGCGCCTCGACCGCTCGTTGGTCTATAATCCCGCTGGCGGCCGCCGCGAATGCGGTGTGCCCATTTTACCGCCCTCATTATCCGGCGCCGAACAGGTGTTTGCGCCACGCGGCGGGCGGTCGCCTTCGCGAAGGGATCATCGTTGGACGCTGGCAGTACAGGAAGACCTCGAATGCTTGCGGCCCCGAGATAGCCGTTGTCGTGCCGGTCCCACCATGGACCGCCCGCCTCCGGCCTTGACCGGGGAGCACGAATGCCGGTCATTTCTGACCGGAGAAAGGCGGGAAAACAGTGGCAGGACCCGAGACGCGATCTCCTCTTCGGCAGCGTTACTACATCAGTCCCGGCGACGACCAGCCGGTCGTACGGCGCATCCCCGTCCCGCCGCGGCCCGAGCGTGCGCAATGCCCGGACCCATCGGCACAGAACCCGAGCCGCGAACGATCACAGGCCACAGCCTCGTCCTCTTCTCAGCCCGCAAGCGCGGATTCCATGCCACGCCGAGTCCTCCGTGCTGTTCGCCGCAGCCGTTTCGGTCATCGCCGCTAACCCGGTGGTCCTCTGATGGTTGACACGATCTCGCCGCCCACAGGAGAAGATGTCTCGCTGCTGGACGGGATTCGAGCGGCCGTGGCCGCGGGCGACGGCGATCAGGCTCGCGCTTGTGCCTCACGCATGCTCGAAGAAGACGCCCTCGCGCTGCTCGAAGACCTGCAACCGGTCGAGCTCAGCCGGCTCTTCGCGATATTAGGCGACGAATCCCTCGCCCAACTCCTCGCGCGGCTCGATGACCGCGACGCGGCCGGTATCCTCGCCAAGATGTCTACGGCTCAGGCCGCGGACATCTTGGAAGAGATCGATCCTGACGACGCGACTGATATCCTCGAAGAGGTTGACCCTCAGCTCGTCGAGGGCATGCTCTTCGCCATGGAGCCCAGCGAGGCCGCTGAGCTTCGCGACCTCATGGCCTACCCGCCGGATTCCGCCGGCGGCATCATGACGCCGGCATTCGTGGCCATCTCCCCCCACCTGCGAGCCGACCAAGCGGTCATTGCCCTTCGCCGGGTCGCGGAAGAAGCGGAGACCGTTAATTACGTCTATGTGGTGGATGACGATCAGCGCCTCCTGGGGGTTCTCTCCCTCCACGCGCTCGTCCTCTCACCAGCCTCGACCCGCGTTCGGGACTTGATGGTCTCGGACATCGTCACCGTCTACGTTCTCGCGGATCAGGAAGAAGCCGCCCGCCTCCTCACCGACCACGACCTCCTCGCCCTACCGGTCGTCGACGACGAGAACCGGCTCGTCGGGATCATCACGGGCGACGATGTGGCCGATGTCCTTGAAGCCGAAACAACGGAAGACATCGAGCGCCTGGGAGGCTCACAACCGCTCTCGGTGCCCTATCTCCGCGCGTCTCCCTTTCTCCTCTTTCGCAAGCGCATCGTTTGGCTCATGGTCCTCTTTGCTGCCCAGTTTGTGACGATTGGCCTGCTCGAGGGGTACCAGAGCGAGGTCGAGCGGGCCACTGTTCTCAGTATCTTCGTACCGATCCTCATCGGCACCGGGGGCAATGTAGGGAGTCAGACCGTATCCACCATCATCCGGGCGATGGCCGTTGGCGAAGCATCGGCGCGCCATATCCTTCGCATCCTCGCCAAGGAAGTGGCCACCGGCCTCGCGCTCGGACTCGTTATGGCGTTGCTCATGTTCGTACGGGGCTTATTGACCAAACAGTCCCAGGTGGACGCGATTGATCTCGGCCTCACGGTCGCCGGGACAGTTTTCGTCCTCACGGTCTGGGCGACCGCGATCGCCACGATCCTTCCGATCGTGCTCAGTAAGCTACGGGTCGATCCAGCCGTCGTCTCCGCTCCGTTCATCACCTCAATCATTGACGCCACCGGAGTGCTCATCTATTTCACTATTGCCCAGTGGCTCGTGCTGTAGTCGGGACACCAGGGAGACCCGGCGAGTGGTAATCTGCACGCACATCATCCTGCCAGGGCGTCACCGTTCCCCGTCGCTGGTACGAGGATTGCACCTAGTCTGCCGCGTTCGAGGGAAAAGATTGTGCCGTGACGGCATATCGAGCCGGCTGACACATGTCACAGACGAATGCCGCGGCTTGAACGCGGCGAGAAGTCGGAGGTTCACCCAAATGTCGACATCAGATTCCATGTCCTTTGCCTATGATCAGGGCACCCCCGTCCTCACGAGCGAGGGACGTTTCGGCACGCTTGAGGATGTCCTCACGGAATCAGGCTCCGATATTGCGACGACGCTTCGCGTACGTCGCGAGACGGACGGCCAAATCGTCGACGTGCCTGCGGCCTATATCGACACCGCGAGCTCCAATTACGATCAAATCGTCCTCAGCAAAGACTACGAGACGGCAAGCGTTCAGCCGATACGGGATTTCGAACCGCCTGTCCAAGAGGAAGCCGATGAACTGATCATTCCCGTACACGAGGAAGTGCTGGTTCCCGAAACCCATGAGACGAATCTCGGTAAAGTCATCATCCGCAAACGGATTGAGGAAGTCCCTGTCTCGACCTCGGTTGATGTTGAACGCGACCAAGTCGTGGTCGAGCGAGTCGAGATCAACCAACCCGTCGACACCGTGCCCGGCCCCCGACAGGAAGGCGACACGCTGATTATTCCGGTGGTCGAGGAAGTCCTCTTCACCGAGAAGCGACTCATGCTGCGCGAGGAGATCAGGATCACCCGTCAGCGGCTCACCGAGGCCGTCGCCGTGGAAGAGACGCTGCGGCGTGAAGTCGTCGAGTTCGAGGAGCGACACGGCGATACGATAGCCAATACGCTCGATCCCGCGGGCGATGATCCTAAACCGAGGTCTCGCTAACGCTCCGGACCGTATCACACGCGTAACCGCTCCGGCCGTGCCGCGTGATGCCGTCATCCTTACGCCCAACTCCGCGACGGCGGACCGGTCATTCACTGTATCCGCGAAGCGCGGTAGCGCGAGCAGGAGTATCCCGCGATGCCCCCAAAAGAGTGGCAGTCGAGTAGACGCACTCGCCATCGCCTACGGGCGAAAAGTGGATCCCTCGCCACCGGCTGGGCGACGAACGCGGGAGTGCTGGTCGTGGCGCTCTTCGACGGCGAACTGCTCGCGAACGCGCTGGCAAGGCTTCATGGTGCGGGCTATGGCTCGATGGCCCGCGTCCTTGACGGTGGTCGCGGTGACATGAACCTTCAGCTTCACCGCCTGGGCATCCATGGCGATCTCGGGCTTCCACACACTGGACCAACATGTAGCCTGCTCGTCGTCCAAGCGGCAGGCCGATCCGATGCCATCGGAGATCTCCTCCTCTCCGCCGGCGCGACCGACGTCCGCATTGTCACCCGTGGTCAAGCAAGCGACCCGCCTATAGGTCACGGCGACATCGCGGCCCTGAACGATCACGATGCAGAGGAGGCTACCTGATTCGTTCGGCCGAGTCGTCTCCGCTCGGCGGTTTGACAACTAGCACCTTTCATCATCATGCTGCCCTGCATGAACCGTCGATCTCCGCCTTTTGCCGATCCAGCCTTGCCTCCGTCAGCGACCTCTCCGACAGCGCCCGTCCCCGTCGGTTGGCGCCGGGTTCTCCGCGATGCCCAAGCGTGGTTCTTGCTCCCCCACGCCATGGCCGTACTCGTCGTGCTGGCCACGACCTACGGTTTTGCGGGCTTGGCTCGGGGCAGCTTCACGCTCGACTTCACCGTTCTTCGCTTGCTCATGGCGATGCTCGGGGGCCAACTGGCGATCGGGGCCGTGAACGAGATCGTCGACGCGGATCTCGATGCCCTCTCGAAACCCTCGAAACCTATCCCTGCCGGCATTATCCGACCCTCTAGCGCCATCAGGCTGACTGTTATCTCCCTCATCGCCATGGGAGGCTTCAGCGCGTCGTTCGGTTTCATCTCGCTCGCGCTGTGTTCGATAGGAACGGGCGCTGGCCTCGTCTATGACCTTTGGCTGAAGCGCACGCTCTTGTCGTGGCTCCCCTATCTTGTCGCGCTCCCGCTCTTACCGATCTGGGTTTGGACGTCGCTGCGCGGCTTTGAGCCGCGACTCCTCATGCTCTATCCCTTGGGTGCCTTCGCGGTAATCGGCGTGCATCTGAGCCAGGCCCTGCCCGATATCGCCGCGGATCGGGACGCCGGGGTCCGCGGCGTCTCCAGTCTCTTCGGGGAACGATCGGCCTTGCTCCTCTGCTGGACCGCCACGTTGACCGCTCCGGCGCTCGCAGCAGCGCTCGCGGGCCGGCTCACCGGCGAACCCACCCTCGTTTGGATCGCGAGCGTCATCGTCGTTGCGATTGTCGCCGCCAACGCCCTGCTCTATGCCTGGGATCACCGCCTCGGCGTCAGGGTGTGCTTCCCGATGACGGCTATCAGCACCGCCATCATCGGTCTAGGCTGGGTGCTCGCCCTGCGTTAGGAAACGTGCCATTCAGACGATCCGCGTCGAACGGCCTCGCCGCTGCTCCGCCCGTCGCTGGCCGGCGGCCCCGGCGGCGCTCGCCAGCCGCGATACCCCCTCGTCGATCTCGTCCAAATCGACCGCGGAAAACGCGAGTCGCATCGTCTCCCGCCCACCACCGTCCGCGTGGAACACATCGCCCGGGACGAAGGCGACGCCCCGCGATGCCGCGTCCGTCAGCACGTCCCGCGCCCGTGGACCATTGGTGAACCTGGCCCAAACGTAGAACCCGCCGTCCGGCGGCCGGAAAGAGAGGCTGTTGCCCAGGTGACGCTCCAACGATTCGACCATCCGATCCCGCCGCTGGAGATAGAGTCCGCGTAGGGCCCCGATGTGCTCGTCCAGCCGCCCGCGGCAGACGTACTCGCCGACGGCCCACTGCACGAGTGGATTAGTGTCAAGATCGACCAGGGCCTTGACCCACGCCAGCCGCTCCACGACCGGCACGGGCGCCGCCACCCAACCCAGCCGGAACCCGGGGAACAACACCTTCGAGAAGGTCGATAGATAGATCACCGGGCTCCCGGGCGCGTGGTCCAACTCAAGGAGTGACGGCACGTGCTGACCGCCATACCGGATCTCGCCGTAGGGATCATCCTCTATGACCGCCACGCCATGGCGCCGCGCCAGCGCGACTAGACGCTCGCGCCGGGCAAGCGGCATTGTGGAACCGGTCGGATTCTGGAAGGTCGGCAAGACATAGATGAGCTTGACGGTGCGGCGACGTAGGAGGTCACCAAGCCGTTCGACATCCATTCCGGCGCGATCAGCCGGTATCGCGATGATCCTGGCGCCGACCGCGCGGAACACCTGCAGTGCCCCCAAGTAGGTCGGTGTCTCGACCACGACGGCGTCATCGGGAGCGATGAGCGCCCGTGCTAAGAGGTACAGGCCTTGTTGGCTACCCGCGCAGGCGATAATCCCGGCGGGCCGGACGGGCATGCCGCGGCTCTCCATACGCTCGGCGAGGACACGTCGCAACGATGAGAGGCCCTCCGGTGGACTGTACTGGAGCAAGGACGCTCCACCGGCCTCGAAGGCCTCGACCAGCAGGTTCCGAAACGCCTCTACTGGGTACGATTCCGGTGCCGGAACTCCTCCGGCGAACGATATGACGTCTGGTCGCCCCGCCAGCGCGCTCACCTCGGCCAAGATGGGGTCGTCCTCGTCCCGCATGGCCAGAAGGCTGTCCCACGCCACTCCGCCGGCGGGCGTGCCATGCGTCCCATCTGGATCGAAACCACTGTGCCGCGCGGCAACCACGGTGCCTCGCCCGACATGCGCCATGAGGATGCCATCAGCGGCAAGTTCACGATAGGCCGCGATCACCGTCGTACGGTCCACCCCGAGCAGGCCGGCCAGTTTGCGTTCGGGCGGCAACCGCTCTCCGATCGTCAGCTCTCCACTCGCGATCTGGGCGCGGATGGTCGCCTCGATCTGGCGGTAGAGGGGGACGCGTGCCTCACGATCCAATACGATCCCGAGGTTCTCGTGTTCGCTCGCCGCGTGGTTCATCCTTGTTCATCCCCGGAACGCCGCGACTCTCCGTTAGGAACCTCCGAGAAGGCGGCGTACCATAGCATCCAGCGGAAGCCACCCAGTCGAGCCGCCACTGTCATGTACGAGGACCATCTCGATGCCCCCAACGATCTATCTCGATGCCGATGCCTGCCCAGTCAAGGATCATGTCTACCGCGTCGGCGCTCGCTATGGCGTTCCCGTCCGCGTTGTCTCCAACACACCTCTCCGTCTGCCATCACAACCCGACCTGGAGCTCGTCCGGGTGACGGGAGCCGTCGATGCGGCCGACGACTGGATTGCCGACCACGCCGGTCCAGACGACATTGTCCTGACGGCCGACATCCCCCTGGCCGCGCGCGTCCTCCGCTCCGGCGCTGCCTGTCTTGATTTCCGAGGCGACGCCTTCAATGCCAATCGAATTGGCGATGCGCTCGCCAGCCGCGACATCAACGCCTATCTCCGCTCGATGGGGCTCCCCGGCTCAACCCCGAAGCCGTACTCCGACCGGGATAAGAGCCGCTTCGCGTCCCGTCTGGACGCCCTCGTCCGAAAGCATGCTAAGCCATCGTAACCCCGGACGGTGATCTTGTTTTATCGTCGTGGATCAAACTGATCCGCCGTCGGCTCCGCTCAGCAGAACCAATGCTCGGTGAGACGTGGGGAAGGGCTGCGATTGAACTTCGGCGCCGGCAGCGCCGGCACGGAGTCCTCCCCGACTACGAAGCTCGCTCGCCAGACCCGCGTGAAGATGGCTTCCGCCGTCTCCTGCTTCGCCTCTCCCTGCTCGGCGATGCTTGACACCTCACGCTGCAACGCGTCCATCCGGGGATCGGGATGCGTCCACCGGTACGTGAACGCTTCGGCGTCCAAGTCACCAAGCCACTCCTGGTTGCTTGGATCGTCCAATAGTGCTGAGCCAGGCGGCACGAGCAAGCGGATTCCCAACATCACCGCGTCGACCTGTGCGACGAGATCCTGTTCCACGATGAAGCGCAGCAGCGCCCGGTACCCGTCCAGCGTTTCCCAAGGCGTGAAGGGCAACAACGATGGCCGCATCACCAAGCCGGCATCGTCCAGAATCTCAAGCGCCGCCTCCACGTCACCCCGGCTATGCCCTTTCGCCAGCTTCTCAAGCACCAGATCGCTAATCGACTCCACCGCCGTCACGATGAAGACGCATCCCACCTCCGCCAGCTCCGCCACGAAACGACGATGCTGCAAGAGATGCTCGACCTTGATCGTCACGTCGAACGTCAGATCCGGGAAATCCTCGCGCAGCGCGCGACAGATGCGTAAGCCGTGGCTCGGGGCATTGAAGAAATCCGGGTCGCCGAAGGTCAGGTGACGCGCGCCTGCCGCAATCTGGGCCCTGGCATCCGCCAAGACGATCTCTCTCGGAATCACGGTGAAGCGACCACCGTAGATCGGCGTAATCGGGCAGTGGAGGCAGGTATGGTGACAACCGCGCGTCGCCTCAAGGTATCCGGCGGGCACGATAACACCGTCTTGGGCCAGCCCCGCGTAGTCGCGCACCGCCGGCAGGGCCGAACGGTCCGGCACCGAGAGCGGAATGCGCTCCACGACGGGCGGCGCCGGGCGAGAGCGTGTTCCCACCCCTGACACCGTCTCCGCCGCCTCTCCGCGGTCCAAGGCCTCCACGAGCGCCACCAGCGGCTGTTCGATCTCGCCGCTCATCACGCTGTCACCAGATCGGGCGAGCAGGTAGGCGGCGTTCAACGTCGCGTAGAGACCATAGAAACAGACGTGCGCCGTCGGGTTGACCGCCTTGATTCGCTCGCCAAGCCGGGCGCCGAGGCGAAGGGCCGTGTGCATCGGCACCGCGATCCCGACAAATCGGGCCGCCATGATCGTGCCGTCATCCAATGTCTCCACCGATGTATCGACCGGCCTCGGCGCAAACCCGGCCGCCTGCAGCGCCGCGACGGGCGACGCCAGACTCAGGGGCTGATGCCCGAGTTCGTAGCAGGCGACGAGCAGGACGGCGCCTGCCTCTCGGAGCACGAGATCATCGCGACGCGCCTCACTCAGCCGTGGTAAAACATCGAGAACCATTACGCTCCTTGTACGTTCCGGTGCTGTAGCGCTAAGACGTTTAGCCACATTCCGAGACCGCTGACCGCTCGCTCAACGTTTTAATGATACGCGGTTCCGGTTGTCCGACACCGTCGAATTGGCGACTCAAGAGGATGAGACCACCATGGGACCGTCGTACCTCTCAAGTGACAGCCTCGTGCTCCGGCCACTACAACCGCAGGATGCCAAGGCAAGCGCCGGCTGGTACCGGAGTCCCTTTCCGGTATCTCCACCCCGAGCCGGGACGCTCCTGACGGAGATGCACACCGCCGCCTGGGGTCAGCAGGCGCCTCTCATCCTCGCAATCGTCGAGAGGCACAATCAGGACATCGTGGGCGCCGTCGAGATGAGCAATCCGCGCGCCCGAACGGCCTCCATCTCGATCACGACCGCACTGACGCTCGGCCTCACGGACGCGGACCGGCTGGGTGCGAACGTCATCCCGATCCTTATTCCTTGGCTCCGCGATGAACTGGAGATGATGTCGATCACGTTGCCGCTTGCCTCCGATCAGACCGCATCCGCGATGGCCGCCGAAGCGCAGGGAATGACAATGGCTGTCCGCCTGCGTGAGCACGTTGGGCGGCCCGGCACTCGCGTTGACCTGCTCTTCTACCAGCTCTTGGGCGCCCCTTGGTCCATTCCCCCACAGACATCGGAGCCGAGGCATGCGTAACCCGAGCATGGTGGGAGACCGGGTCTACCTGCGACCATTGGAGCCCGACGACGCCGACGCGCTAGCCGCTGCCAGCATCCTGGAGACGGAGACCATCATGGATCGTGGCCGTGTCCCAGTCAGTCCACTTGCCTTCGCCCACTGGCTGGAACACCTGGACGCCAGTTCTCCGCCACACGAAGTCCACTTTGCCGTCTGCCTTCGCGGCGATCCTGAGCCTAACCGCATGATCGGGCTCGTCAACATCGAGCATCTTGACTGGATTAACCGTACCGGTGAAACCGGCAGCGGAATCTTTCCCGCCTCATTTCGTGGTCAGGGCTACGGCACGGAAGCCAAGCGGCTACTACTCACCTACGCTTTCGACCAGCTTCTTCTTCATGCACTGCACGCCTACGTCTGGGAGCCCAACCACCGTTCTGTCGCTGCCCTCCGGAAACAAGGCTACCGTCTCGCTGGTCGCATCCAATGGACCGACGTCAAAGATGGCTGCTACCGTGACACACTCGTCTTCGATCTCCTCCGCGACGACTGGCTCGCCGC
>DASYWB010000139.1:0-2116 GCA_035936495.1 Thermomicrobiales bacterium | reverse complement strand
TCAGGGAGGCGCTCGACCCCGACCAGATCGCCGACCTTTATGCCGAGGACGCCGTCGCTGTGGATGTCGCCGTCGGCACCGAACTCCAGGGGCGCGAGGCGATTCGCGCCTATTTGGTGGAGTTCATCGGCGCCTTCAGCGACGCCAGTGCTGAGGTGCCCACCGTCTTCGCGGCGGAGACCCAGGCCGCCATGGAGTGGATCTTCCAGGGACGCTATACCGGCGCGCTGCCCGGCTTCCCGCCGGGCGAGGGGCAACCTGTAACGTTGCATGGCTTCTCGCTGGTGGAGTTCAGTGAGGACGCGATCCAGCGGACGGTCGACTTCTACGATGTCTACGGGATTTTGGTGCAGCTGGGCGTCGTGCCACCGCCGGCAGGAGCCACGCCAGCCGGCTGATCGGCACCGCGCACGTACCAGCCGCCGGCCTCGGGAGCACCTGGGGCCGGTGTGCGTGGGAGGGCGGGGCCACCGAGACAGGCGGCGAGGGGGCTAAGACCTACTGGCCTGCCTCTGGTGACCTCACCTGAGAGTGCGCATGACGTGCTCCATCTGATTCGAGCAGGGCCTGCCGGGCCGGCATGCGCCGCGAGAAATACGTCATTTGACCGATGTGCGACGTCGTGCTCAGTGGCAGACTAGGAGACGGGACACCGGAGTCGCAGCGGACATGCCCAGCCACATTTCCCCCTCGCCATGGTGGCGCCGCGAATGGCGCCCGGCGTGGCACTCCCTCCCACCTTGTCCACCGGAGCGTGATTTCCCCCTTCCTTCCCACGCTCCGGTGCGACCCTCCTGCCACCCTCGTCCGTTGGACCGGGCAATTACGTAATTTGACCGATGTGCGACGCCCCGCTGATCAGCAGAATGGGAGATGGGATATCCGGTACATGCCCAGCCACTTTGCCGCTCCTCGCCTCCATGGTCTTCGTCACCTGGTCCATGGACGGTCAAGAACGCCGGGCCGATCCCGCGGCCGCGTTGACGATCTCTTGATGCGTCGTGCGTACCGTGGGGTCAGTGATCAACGGTCGATCACCGGCTCGCCGGGAGGAGCCCCAGCAGCACGCGATGAGGCGGCCGCGTGAGCCGCACAGGAGGATTTTATGCATACCGTCGATACGCGTCCGCTCGACCTGCTGGAAGGCTGGTTCGAAAGGGACAAGACTGTTCACTTTCGGGGCGGGTTCGCCCTCCACGGCGACAACGGTACCGAGGATTCCGCCGCGGTGGTGATCGAGCTGGAGCCCGGCTGGGCGCTCGGCGAACACACCGACAGCCCCGAGGAGATTCTGCTGGTGATGACCGGTACCGTCGAAGTGACGGTCGGTAACGAGCGCCAGCAGGCGGGTCCCGGCACTGTTGCGGTCGTGCCGGCCATGGTGCGGCACAGCATCCGCAACGCCGGCGATACCACCGCTCGGGTGATTGGCTTCTTCCCAAGCCGGAAGGTCGTTTCCGAGTTCGTCGCGCCGATCCAGCCACGCAACGTCCAGACGCTCGTCCACGGCGGGTCCGCCGAAGTACCCGCCGTCGCTGACTAAGCCCGGTCCCGGCGCCAACGCCGTCGCCGGAAACCATCCCAGGAGAGCTCACCGTGGTCGCGCTTCTCGATCTCCACGCGCTCGACGTTGAGACGATCCTCGCCTTACCACCGCGTTATGGTGGCATCGCCCCCTCAGGTGTTTTCAGCAATCGTTCACCGTCTGCGCAGCGGATTTTCAGTTTGTTGCCCTAGGATCACTCGTGGAGCTGACACCAGCGACGCCATCGTCGCCCGTCGTCTCTGCTCCCCCCACCCCTGAACGGCGGCGGCTGTCGCCTGGGACGCCGCCGTTGTTCGTGTCTTCGCACCGGCGTAGCAGATCGTGCACGACCCATCGGTGTTTTTCAGTGTACGTTCATCTTTGGGTCATATCCGCTTCAGGGTTCGGGCGCATACTGCATTGCAATGGAACGGCGAGGCGCGATGCCGTTCTGAAACTCCTCCACATCCCCATATCCCCTTGAGAGACGGGAGTGTCCTACGCGGGGCCCTACCGTCTTTCATGTGTGAGCCCCCGTGCGTTCTCCCGGGCGAGGCCGCTGTGAACAGGCAAGTAGGCTCGCCCCCCAGC
>DASYWB010000138.1:0-2070 GCA_035936495.1 Thermomicrobiales bacterium | reverse complement strand
ATCACCCTGCGTGCGGTAGTCGCTGTAGTAGACGAAGAACCGGCCGTTGTTCTCGTAGTCGGGATGGAAGGCCATGCCCAGAAGACCCTGCTCCAGGAAGTCGATCTTGACCTCACTGGAGATATCGAGGAAGGGCTCCTTCAGCACTTGGCCATCCTGAAGAATCCGGACTGTGCCGGTGCGTTCCACGATGAATAGCCGACCTGTACCATCGTTAGCCGTCTGCACGTTGATGGGATCGATGAGACCGTCGGCGACCTTCACCAACTGCAGAGATGGCTCGCCCGGAAGATCGCCACCGGGTTGCGCCACCTGAGATTCATCCTGCTGAGCAGTCGCACCCGCGGCGGTGAACAACCCACCAACAGCGAGCAGCATGGCGATGAAGAGATACACCAGCCGCTGGGAATTACGCATGATCGGTCTCCTTGAGGCACTGCAGAGAATGACGTTCACCCTTCATCATCGTGTCAGGTCAGGCCGGTGATCGGGGAGATAGGCTCTCCGGCATATCGGCCGAGCTAGCGTTCGCGCGAATTTCGTCGAGCGGCACGGCGGTGCCATCATCGTTGAGGCGCAAGATGCGCGTCGGCGGCGTGATACCGAGGGTCCCGACGGCCAAGACGGTCCGGCGATCAAGTCGTGTCAGTGTCTTGGTCAGTCCTCCTTGCAGAAATGTCGTTACTGGCCGCCCATCGTCCGTTCCACGGTCAGTGCCGGGAACATCACGTGCAGGGACGTCGTTCACAACCGTCGCCCAAGTGCTTACGGCCCATCGGTCGGCGTGATGTTCCAATTGCCGAAACACCCGCGATCACGGAGTCTGTTTTTGGAAAGACCCTGGAATCATGCCAGGGTCTTTCCGTGGGCCGTGGGCCGTGGGCCGTGGGTCTCGGGTAGTGCCATCGGTCTCTCCGTTCCGAGAACGCATGTCCCTGACCGGGGGCCGCGCTTGTGCTTCAAAAAGGTCGCTACCAGGAAGCCTCCCGATTTCTGGCTCACGGCTGCAATGGCGTTATCCGCCTTTGTCCGTGCCTGACACTACCTGCCGCTTGCGCTCACGACCGCGGCGGGTGTCGCGTCCGCATCCCCAATATGTAGTGTCACCATTGGAAACTCGCTGTTGACGTAGCATTCCTTGCTCGCGGCAAAGAAGGCAAACGGGTACTCGCCGGGCGCGGTGTCGCTGGAGAACGTCACCGTGGTGCGGAAGCGATCGCCGCCGACCGCCTCCATCAGCACCATCCGTCCTATCTCCGGATTCGCCGCGATGATCTCGGGGGAGAGCCCGCCCTTGCCATTCTTGGCGGTCACCTCGAACGTCACCTCCTCACCCGGCATCACCCGCTCGGGGTCGATCACCGGATCGCTGAGTTGCGGCTCTCCTTCTGGCTCGTTGAGCAAAGCAAGCCCAAAGTCATGGGTGACCGTCTGACCAGGTTCGAGATCAAACTCTGTATCGGCATCGAAGAGACTGTTGTAGTAGCGGTAGCCGCCCTCGCGAAACCCCAGCACGTCGACGGCTTGGCCGACTGGCACATTGGGCACGCGGTAGCGTCCCTCGGCATCGGTGATGCCGGCGAGTTGGACGTCCTCCCAGCCCACGACCACATAGACATCGGCGAGCGGTTGGTTGGTTTCATAGTCAATCACGACGCCCGTAATGGTGCCGGTGTCAGCCGCCGGTGAGGCAACGGGACTCGCCATTGGACTTGCCGGCGGCGTCGCTTGTTGGGCGGCGGTGGGTGCAAGGTGTCCCGCCACCGCCACACCTGCCAGCGCCCCGGCCGTCTTGCCGAATGTCCGTCGGTTCAGCTTGCCAGGCATATCGCCTCCTCTGTTTGTGCCGGGGTGTCATGTCCCGGCACTACTACTACGAACGCGTATCGCTTTGCTGCTCTGGGCAATGGACGCTCCTCGTCCAACTCCCGATCGATGAACGAGCGGCAGCACTCCTTCCCCTTAGTCTTCAGTCGCTTCGGGAGTCAGGGCATCTTCCAGGGCGTCGCTCTCATCCGCCGCCGGTGTGCCTGTGGTCCCATCGGTCGGTGTGACCTTCCAGATCACGCC
>DASYWB010000137.1:0-22003 GCA_035936495.1 Thermomicrobiales bacterium | reverse complement strand
GGGCGGGCCGTTGAAGCTAGCCACGGGTTCTAAGTTCAGGAACGTCAGCGTGTTGACGCCCTCTTGCAGCAAGGACGGATCGATCGTCAAGCGGACCTCGGTCCAGACCGATGGATCACCGGAAACGGCGTTCCAGTTGGCGAAGAAGGCCTCATCCTCGTAGACCCGGCGTCCGTTGATCTCGACCGCGATTTGATTCAGCGCCTCCAGCTCGTCGTCGAGACCGAGGATCGTCACCGTGACGGCTTCCTCGGGCTCGTCATCCAGCCGAAACGCGAGCGTGCCTTGCGGATAATCGCTTTGCGCGCCATAGACGGCCACCCATGGGCGACCGTAAAACGCCTGGAGGTCGGGATCAGCCTGATAGAAGCCGCCGACCCAATCCTCGGCCTCGAACGCTAGGGTGTTCTCCTCGCCCGTGGCTGTTGGCGTCGGGGGAAGTTGGCCAACCTGCTCGGTTGGCGCCGGTTCGGGGGAGGGCGGGAGCGTGGCGATCTGGAAGACGCGCGGCGTGTTGGTCGGCGCGGCGGCATCGTCCTTGCCCGCGGCCGTTGGGGTTGACGTCGCGAACTCGATGACGATCGGTTCCGGCGTGTCCGTCGCTTGGGCGGCGCCTCGCATGACGCGGGGATCCAGCGCGGCGGCTGCCGTCAGGACAATCAACAGGCCGCCGATCACCACGAGATATTGTCGCATCGCTCACATCCTTTCGGAAGAGACTCCACTCTGATCGCGGGACGAATGATCTAGACTCACCCTGCGCAAGCTAGCGGCCACGTCTCCTCGGGTGATGGCGCCGAGGCGCTAGAGCCGGGGAAGAACCTCACTCGCCAGTGCCTCGATGCCAGCCATGTCATCGAGATCGAGCCATTGCAGCATCACTTCGGCGGCGCCAGCATCCCGCAACCGCCCCAAGTCCTGGATGATGGTTTCCGGGTCGCCGACCAGAGCACCGCGGTCCCGAAGCTCTTGAGGATCCCGGCCGTTGAGCTTGCTCCGTGCCTCGGCCTCGTCGCGCGCCAGGACCACCCGGGTCATCATGGTCCGCCGGATTTCCGCCGGCTGGCGACCGGCTTCACGGGCCAGGCGGTCCAGCTCCCCATTGAGCTCCGTGAATCGCGCGGCGGTCGTGAGGACCGCGTTCCATTCGTTGGCATAGCGGGCGACGAGCGGCAGCGTTCGCGTCGGTCCATTGCCACCGATGGTGATCGGCGGTGCTCCGGCGCTGTCCCGCCCGATGGCAAATGACGCGTTCTCGAGGCGATAGTAGTCTCCATCGAAGGTGACGGGCTCATCGCGGCGGATCAAACGGCTGATTACCTCGAGCGCTTCCTGGAATCGGGCAAACCGGCCGTCCAGATCGAGCAGATCATAGCCAAAGCTCCGGTGTTCACGTTCCTGCCACCCGGCGCCCAGCCCGAGTCTCAACCTGCCGCCCGAGAGGTCGTTCACGGTGACGGCCTGCCAGGCGGTGACGACCGGGTCCCGGAATGAGACCGGCGAGACGATTGGGCCGAAGGTGATGCGCTCGGTATGGCTTGCAAGCCAGGTCAGCGATGCCCAAAGCTCCAGCGCGGGCCTGACTGGACCTTCCGGATTGGTGAAGTGGTCAGAACGATAGAGGCCCGTGAAGCCCAAGGTTTCCGCCGCCTCCGTCAGCTCTCGCCAGCGCGTCCAGGTGACTCCGTCTTGACCTTCGACCATGAGCGAGACCTTGAGCACGTCGGTTTCCTCCGGAATAGTGGCGCCAGTGCGGCTTCGGCTAGGCCCACGTGTCTCTCTTTTGACAACGGCCGAGCGACTGAGCATAGACGGCCAGTGTACTCGCCGATGTGGCGAGCTTGATAGACGCGGGCAACAGTTTGCTCCGGGGACGTGGAACAGGCACCTTTGTGGGTGCCTGTTCCGTGGAATATTGGTCGTAGCGCGAGGGATTAGCGGATCGAGCGTTTGGCGCCGTCAGAGGGGGTCGGCTGGCTTGGTGCCGGAGCGGTGGAGCCGCCGGGCGAGCCCCCACTGGTGCCACCGCGCAAGGTGCGGGTTCCCCCCGTGCTCGGGGCCGACGGTTGCTGGACCGGCTGCTGGGGCGCGGTCACCGGCGGGGGCGCGGCCGGCGGGGGCCCCGGGGCGCTCTGGCCACAGACGGCGGCCGGCCCATCGACGTAGCCGCCGAAGTCGGTCGTCCAGTAGTAGCCGTAGGTGGCGGTGGCGCTGTAGGCGCGGCCGATGCCGATCACCCGGTAGCGGGGGTTGAGCATGTTGGCGTTGTGGCCGGGGCTGTTCTGCCACTGCCGGAAGGTGGCGTACGCCCCAGCGTGGCCGGCGGCGATGTTCTCACCGCGGTAGGTGTTGTAGGTGTAGCCGTGGGCGCGCATGTTGTCGGACCAGCCGATCCCCTCGCTGAGCAGGGTATGGTTGAAGTAGTTGCCGGTGGCCATGCTGGCGGAGTGGTGCTCGGCGGCGGCGCCGACCGTCTGGCTGGTGGCCAGGGCGGGCAGGCCGTGCTGGGCGCGGTACTGGTTGATGAGGGTGAGGAAGGCAGCTTCCTCGGGTTCCAGGCAGTAGGCGCCGGTGCTGAGGGAGGCGGCCGGGCGGGCCGGGGCCAGGGTGAGGGCGCTGACCAGCGTCAGGACCAGGGTCAGGGCGATGAGGGTGAGACGGCGCATCGGGAACTCCTCCGAGATGAGCAGGGGCGAATGATCTTTGAGGACAAGGTTGGGGGTTGGGACGGCGGGGGAGCAGAGCCCGAAGGAGGGAAGGCGGTGGGGCCGAAGGGGCCAGCGGTGCGGCCGGGGAAGGGGTGGCTCAGGAGGGGCAGGACCGGTGTGTCGGCGGCCTAGCCCGTGGTGTGACGATAGTCCCAGGCGGGACGAGGGAGGTACTGGGCCATGGGGGGGCGGACAGGAGGCGCGTGGCAGGCCGGTGTCTCCCCCACGGTGACGATGTTCACCCGCCTGTGCGCCCCCGGGTTGGCAGCGCAGGGGACCCATCACGGCTCAACGGTGACTCAAGGCGTTCGTGCTAGTTGTTACGATACCGGCCAGACGAACGAGGTCCGCTTGGGGAAGAGCGTTTCGACCAGAACCCGGGACTCATCCGTGGCCTGGCAATCGGGAAAGGCGTGGGCCACTTCCTGGAAGGAACGCCAGCCGGTCACTACCTGGAGAAACGTCAGGCCCGGGAAATCCGCACCGATGCGGCGATCATGCTCAGGCCATTGGGTAACCTCGACGATCAAGCCACCCTTGAATCGCAGGCGGATGCCGGAGTCGTAGAAGTTCAGCTTCATCTCGCCCGTATGGCCGGCGGCCACCGATGCGGCGAGGCGCCGTTCCAGGACCGACCGCATCTGCCAGAGGAAGGTCGGTAGATCGGGTACGCGGATGAACCACGCGTAGGATGGGCGAAAGGACGAGACCCATCGTCCAATCGCGGTGTAGGCGGGATGATCTTCGCCGAGCCAGAGCAGGATGCTGCTTAACTCCTTTTGCGCGGTTGCCGCTTGGTGATCGCCCTGCTGCTTCGCCCAGCGAAGAAGACTCGGTACCACCGCCAGCCATGAGTTTCTAGCGGCGAGCTCGGCCACCGTGATCGCGAAGGACCGATCCCATAGTTGAAAGGGAGATCCGACGAAGCCGACTGGCTGGCCTCCTCTCCGCTCGATGATGGTGACCTGAACTGCATCCGTGCTGTTGCTCCGTGATCGTCCATCGACTTCATGCTGCCAGAGCGCGTCGTCTCGGACGCAGGAGATGAGCGATCGTTGGCGCCCGTGGGCATCGGTGGCCACGAGAAATGGCACATCGCTGGCGGAGGCCGGTCTAAACGTGAACGGCTCGATCTCGCCCTGAGCGAGGGTCGGCACCTGGTCGGCGGGGAGGCGATGTCCTCCGCCCAAGTTCAGGCACATTTCGTAGCCAAACTGGCGGTAGTACCAAGGGATGCCGGTTATCCCTTGAACCAGGTGGCCCATATCCGCGCTCCAGCGGTGGGCTTCCTCCATCTGGCGACGAACGAGCCCCCGCCGTCGGTACTCCTTCGCTGTCCCAACCAGCTCGATCCGGCCGACGCCGAACGGGACACCGCCATAGCTCCAGGTCTGGGGGATGAGGTTGAGCGACGAGGCGATCGCCCGGTTTGCCGTATCCTCAACCACGGTGAAGAGCGCGGGCTGAAAGGTGGGATGCGGGCGGAGCAGCAGGTCGCGTGTCCAGACACGGATAGGTTCGTCCGGGGGATCGTTCTCTGAATGACGATGAACATCCGCGTTGAATGCCGCCAGCGCGTCGGCATCCTCCGGCCGTGCATGCCGCAGCAGCAGACCATCGCCGAGGTCGTCGATCGGCGCACCGGGAACCAGCTTACGTTTGCGCGGCGTGTCTAGGCCATTCATGGTATCGCTCGTGTTCCTTTCGGATTTGGCTCGACGCTCTCTTTTGATACGTCCTGGTGCCGGCCCCGGTCCGACGGCCCGCGTTCCGTGATGTTGAGTGAGCTGACTCGATCACTCGGTCGCGTACTGTTCTGCCAGCAGCCTGAGCTCCCGCGCCTTCGCCGCTATCACCGGCCCCTCGAAGTGATCGATCTCAAAGATCCGGGCCAACCGTTGGTAGAGCTCTGGCAGCCCTAGGATCTCCTCGACCTGCTCGCGGACCCACTTGTCGTAGGCGATGGGGTAGGCACGACGGGCGATGAAGAGCGCCTGGAGGAACTCCCGGAAGGCGTCGTAGAGCCGGTGAAAGGCCTGGAAGTACAGGCCGCGATCAACGTAGAGGGGAATGTGGTCGAGGTTGTTGAGGCAGTAGCGCCGGACCTCCGCAAGACGTCGCCGGCGGAGTCTCTCGTCGTAGTAGGGGAGCCATCGTTCCTTCAGCCGGGTAACTTCATCGCTTCGCTCCCAGAGAGGCGTGGTGTAGACCAGCGTGTTGCCGATCTCCAGCTCGAAGGCGTCCGGACCCGATGTCCACCCTCGTGGTCGGGGCGCGAAACAGCCGTCGAAGAAATCGAGATCGACATGGGAGTAGGCACCGGCATTGAGCAACGCCCCGATCTCCGCCGACGCCCCGGCGAAGTCCTCCCAGCGTCGCTGGAGTGCTGGTCGCTCCGTCGAGAGCACTTCCGGCTGGACGAGCACGGCGAGGTCCAAACAGCTATCGGGAGTCGCCCTGCCGCGGGCGCAGGAGCCAGTTAGCATGACTGCGGCGATGTCTGGCTCCTGCGACAGGAACACCACGGTCGCGGCCGCTGCCCGGGCGTGCGCGATGGTGGGGTAGTGCGCTCCGGCTTGCACCTGATCGCCTCCCGCATGGGGCAACAAGCCTCGATCGATCACCGACGTTTTAGGTATGGTCGAGGCGCGACGTCGCGCATAGGGTCAGTGGAATCTTCGGTGCCGCTCAGCATCAGTTGCGCCACTGCCTTCCAGTCAAGCTTAACAGGAAGTTGACAGGAGTTCCCTGGTCGTCGCGCGAGGCAGGAGCGAGATCGGGCATACATCGTGCAATCGGGATCCCAGCGGGCGGCGCCATGAGGAGCCGCGGGAGTCATCCTGGGGAGGAACGATGGAGACCGATAGGTTGCCAGCAGTATTGCATGTCAACGGCGATGAGCATCCTCTCCTGCTTGAGCCACGGCGGACGTTGCTTGACGTGCTCCGCGAGGACCTTCTCTTGACGGGGACCAAGAAAGTCTGCGATATGGGTGACTGCGGCGCTTGCACCGTGTTGGTCGATGGGAACGCGATGTACTCCTGCCTACTCCTCGCGGTCGATTGCGAGGATCGCTCGATTACCACCATCGAGGGGCTAGCGCGCGACGGCCGGCTCGATCCGGTGCAGCAAGCCTTCATCGCGGCCGACGCTTTTCAGTGTGGCTTCTGCACGCCCGGTCAGATTATGAGCCTGCGTGGCTTGCTCGACGTGACTCCGGCGCCCTCGGACGCGCAAATCGAGCGCGCCATCACGGGAAATCTATGCCGCTGTGGAGCCTACCGGCACATCCTTGATGCGGGGCGGCTGGCCATCACGCTCGAAGCCGCCCAACGGGAGAAGAACGATGTCCACGCTGCACGTTGACCATCTGTCGTCCGGCGAGGGCGACGAGGATGCCTACCGGCTTGCCGAGGCGGAGTCGATGACGCCGTGGGAGACACACGCAACGCTCGATGTCGTGGGGCATGGCCATGCTCGACTCGAGGGCCCCGAAAAGGTGACGGGGAATGCGCGCTACGCGTATGACGTCCGGCTCCCCGGCCAGCTCTACGCCAAGGTGTTGCGAAGCCCGCATCCACACGCGCGCGTCAAGCGCGTCGATACGTCGCGGGCCACCGCGCTACCCGGTGTGCATGCCGTGATCAGCGGGGAGGACGCGCCGGAGATCCCGTTCTACGAAAACACCGTCCTCTTCGAGCGAACGGTGCGCTACCAAGGAGACGAGGTCGCGGCGGTCGCTGCCGAGACCGAGGACATCGCCGCCGATGCGCTCCGCTTGATTGGCGTCGAGTACGAGCCATTGCCATTTGTGGTCGATCTCGAAGCGGCGCTCCGACCCGGCGCTCCCAATGTCCACGCCGATGGCAACGTCGCCGGGGAGCCGAAGGAGTATGAGCGTGGCGACGTAGAGGCCGGTCTTCGCGAGGCTGACGAAGTCATCGAGCACATGTTCACGACGCAAGTCGCGCTCCACAACTGCCTAGAGCCGCATGGTTGTACGGCTATCTGGGACGGCGACCAACTGACACTGTGGGAATCGACGCAGTCGGTCTTTACGGTCCGGGAGCAGGTGGCCGAGAAGCTCGATCTGCCTGAACACCACGTTCGCGTCATCAAGCACCATATGGGCGGTGGGTTTGGCAGCAAACAGATCGCTTGGAAGCAGAGCGTGATTGCCGCTCTGCTCGCGCGGAGGGCGAGTCGGCCCGTGCAGCTGATGCTGGACCGCGAAGCCGAGAATCTGGCCGCGGGTAATCGCAATCCGACCCAACAGCGGGTGCGGATCGGCGCGAAGCGCGATGGCACGCTGACCGCCATCGATGTGCGGATCCATCAGGCCGTTGGAGCGTATATGGTCGGTGGCGAAGGCAGCAATACCACCGGTATCTATCAGGGGCTCTATCGCTGTCCGAACGTCCGCACCGAGCAGATCGGCGTCTTCATCAACACCGGGCCGGCGGTCGCGTTTCGGGCGCCGGGCTACGTCGAGGGCGCGTTCGGGCTGGAGACGGCGATGGACGAGCTGGCCCGGCGGCTGGAGATGGACCCTCTCGACCTACGGCTCAAGAACTACACGGGGGAAGATCAGGTGGAGGGCAAGCCCTACACGTTGCCGGACGGTCTGCGGCATTGCTACGACCGCGCCACACGAGCTTTCGGCTGGCGCGGCTACGAGCGTCCTCCCAACAATGGCGCCAAGCGGCGTGGCGTTGGCATCGCGGCACATAGCTGGATGGGGGGATCCGGCCATCCTCCGGGGTACGCTTGGATCAAGCTCAACACCGATGGCTCGGTGGAAATCATCACGGGAACCCAAGACATCGGCACCGGCGCCCGGACCGGTCTCGCCCAGGTTGCCGCCGAGGAGTTGGGCGTGCCACTGGATCAGGTCGCCTTCCACCTCGGTGATACGGCTAACGGTCCCTACGCGCCGGCCAGCGCCGGTAGCGCGACACAGGCCACGATCGGCCCCGCGCTCAGGGCCGCCGCGCTTGATGCCAAGCGGCAACTGCTAGAGGCAGCGGCTCAATTCCTGGAAGAGCCCGTTGCGCGACTCTCAGTGGGGGACGGCAAGATTCATGTCGAGGGTGAGCCCGACGAGCGTGCGACGCCGATCGCCGCGGTTACCGGCAGCATTGCGCCACACATGATCCAAGGGCAGGGTGCGCGGGGGCCGAATCCCAAGGATAAGACGGTCCGGACGTTTGGCGTCCAATGCGTCGAGGTGGAAGTTGACGTCGAGACGGGAGAAGTGACCGTACTACGTGTGGTTGCCGCTCACGATTGCGGCCGGATCATCAACCCGAAGCTTGTCGACAGCCAGGTGATTGGCGGCGTCACGCAAGGCATTGGTTACGCGCTGACCGAGGAGCGGGTCGTCGACGCGGCGAGCGGTATCGTCCTCAACGCGAACCTGGAGGAATACAAGGTGCCGACTGTTTCCGATATCCCGCCCATCCAAAACGCCCACGTCGATATGCCCGATCCCGAGGCCAACACGACGGGCGCGAAGGGTATCGGCGAGCCACCGGTGATCCCGACCGCGCCAGCGATCGGGAACGCCATTTACGATGCGGTCGGGATCCGGCTGCACGACTTGCCACTCTCCCGACCCCGCCTGCTGATGGCGATGGAGTCCGGCAAGGGCGAGGAGGCGCGAGCATGAGCATGCGGGCGTTTGCCTATCAGCGGCCAGCATCGGTGGATGACGCCATCGCGCTTCTCGGGACGAGCGGCGCGAGTGGGAGCACGCGACTATTAGGGGGAGGGACCGACCTCCTGACGTTGATGAAGGCCGATCTCGTTGCGCCTGACCGGCTGGTCGACGTCAAGCGCCTCGGTGACTTCCCGGACACCATCGAAGTGACTGCGGAAGGTTTGGTGCTTGGCGGTCGAGCGACTTTGGCGGACGTCGAGACGCACGAGCTCGTCGGTCAGCTCTACCCCGCCCTCTCCGACGCGGCCGGATCCGCGGCGACACCACAACTGCGAAACATGGCAACGGTTGCCGGAAACCTGCTTCAGCGTCCTCGCTGTTGGTATTTTCGCAACGCCCGGTTTGACTGTTGGCTGAAAGGTGGTGACGACTGCCCGGCCCGCGAGGGCGAGAACCAGCTTCATGCCCTCTTCGCCGGGAGTCCGTGCGTCGCGGTTCACCCTTCCGATTTGGCATCGGCGTTGCTCGCGCTGGATGCCACGGTCCGAATCCGCGGTCCCCACGGCGAGCGCGCGGTGCCGATGGCGGCGTTCTTCGCCCAGCCAACGGACGACCGGCGAACGGAAACGACCGTGCATGCCGACGAACTGGTCCTCTCGGTGACGGTGCCGCCGCTGGCGGATGGTGCCCGCAACATCTACCTCAAGGCAATGGACCGGAAGGTGTGGGCGTTCGCGCTGGCCGGTGCCGCCGTCTCACTTCGGATCGACGACGGAAAGATCGCCAATGCTCGCGTCGTGCTCGGGGCCGTGGCCCCGGTCCCCTGGCGGTGCGAGGCCGCCGAACGAGCATTGAATGGTTCCGAGCCGCGCGACGAGGTCTTTGCGAGCGCCGCTGACGCCGCGCTGGAGGGCGCCACTCCGCTCACCCACAACGCCTATAAGGTGCCACTAGCCAAGGGGCTCATCCGGCGGGCACTGGCGAGCCTCACCGATGAAGCCTCGCGGTTGGTTTCCGCGTAATGCTGACTTCGGATCAGCACCCATAGTCAAACGAACCACAACTGCTGGCAACAGCTCCTCTCCCGCGCACCGGGAGAGGGATTGGGTGAGGGCCACCTCCGCTAAAGAAACCGTCCACAGACCTCGTTCGCGACCATCAAGCCCCGGTGCGTCAGACGCACCCTTTCTGGTGAAGCTTCCAACAGCCCCAACCCGCTCAGTTCCTCGATGGTCGCCCCATAGAAGGCGTCCAACGCATCCCCGTGGCGGGCGGCGAAGGCGTCGGGAGAGATGCCTTCCCGCAAGAGCCTCAGCCCGAGCATCATGGTCTCACCCCTGGCATTCTCGGATGAGACAGATTCGACGTTGGAAATCGGCGCTTCGCCGTGCTCGACCGCCTCGATGAACGCCTTGGGTAAGAGGTGCTGCATCTCGCGGCGACCTTCCGTCTGGCCGTGCGCCCCGGCCCCGATGCCTGCCCATTCACCGTTCCGCCAGTAAATCAGGTTGTGGCGCGATTGCAGGTCCGGCGAGCGTGCCCAGTTGGCGACCTCGTAGTGTTCGTAGCCCGCGTCCGCCAGCAGCTCGATGGCCAGCTCGTAGAGATCGGCGCTGGCATCGTCGTCGGGCGGGTGGAGGATGCCCCGCGTCACCGCGTCAGCCATGGGCGTTCCCGGTTCGACAATCAGGTGGTAGAGCGATAGGTGCTCCGGTGATCCGCCCCAACTCAGCACGGTCTCCAGATCTTGCCGCCAGCCCTCGGGGGTCTGACCCGGCCAGCCGAAGATGAGATCCAAGCTTAGATTGTTGAAGCCCGCTTGCCGAGCGGACTGGAACGCGGCGAAGGCGTCGGCGGCCTCATGCTGTCGCCCCAAGACGCGCAGTCCGCGCCGATCTCTTGTCTGGACCCCGAGGCTGAGCCGGTTGACGCCGGCCTGCAACAATCCGTCGCAGGCGGCTACGTCGAGGCTGTTTGGATTCGCCTCCAAGGTGACTTCGGCGTCCGGCACCAAGTCGAACGCGTCGCGGCAGGACTGCACCAGACGGCCCACCTGGTCGCCGGTCAGTAGCGAGGGCGTGCCGCCGCCGAGGAAGACCGTCGCCGCCGCCCGATGGCCAAGCATCTCGCCCTGGCGGGTGATCTCCCGTTCCATGGCGGTGACGTAACGGGGGATGAGATCGTCCTGCCCGGCGTAGGTGTTGAAGTCGCAGTATGGGCAAATGTGGGCGCAAAACGGAATGTGGAGATAGATCCCGAGTGGGTCGCCGAGTCGGGCTGGCGCGGTCATGAGATGCCCTTCTCGCTAGTGGGATGTGGTCGTGCCCGGCTCGCGCTGGCCGCGCAAGTATCGCGAGGCAAGACCGGTTCGGCCCCATGGCGTGCCGGAGGCCGCCGGGGAACCGGATCCAGGAGGGGCCGGGGAGCGATCATGTTGAGGCTGTTACCACGAGAATAGGCCGATCCTGTGCGGACACCGTCAATCATCCTAACTGTACCCGACGCTCAATGAGGCTTGCCCCGTGTGCCCCGGCAGCACGCTGACCCGGCGCATGGTGCGCCACTTGCGACGACACAGGCTCGTCATGATGTACGCGCGGCCTCCTCACAGGCCGACCAGGAAAGGACCGAGCATGCCGCTGCAGGGAACGGTGGACCGGCTTGATACCGAGGGCAAGTTCGGGTTCATCATTGGACCGAACGGTGAGGAATATTTCTTCCATCAGAGCGCGTTGATGGCTGTTGACTACGACCAACTGGCACCCGGCGTCCCCGTAACATTTGATACGGACGACGAGACGCCCGGCGACCGCCCCGATGAGCATCTCCGGGCAATTAACATCCGGCTCGGCGAGGATGCGCCGCCGGTCGTGGACAACGAGCTAATTCCGCCGCAGAAGGCGTTCGACTGATGAGCGGCAGAAAGGATATTCCTCTCCTCTGACGCGGCCAGGAACCACGCGAAGATCGAAGGGTCCGGTCCGCGACCGTGTGCGGGGCAAGGCGCGAGCGCGGGGGTCGCCGCATCCGCCAGCGACGACGGGCGGGCAGACCACCGCACCGTCGCGGGAGCGCTGTGCTCCCGCGCTCGCCGCGGAACCAGCCGCCTCAGGCCCCCAATATTACTCAGACAGGCGAAGGGTGAGCTGTGCTCAGCCGGCTGAAGGCCGGCTTATTGGGTTCAGCGTTGAGGTTTCAACCTCGCGCGGCAGCCTTTCCCTCTGAGAGCTGATAGCTCACTCGCTGACACCGCAGGGGAGCATCATGTCCGAGATGGTCACGAACTGGTAACCGCGTTGGCGCAAGGCGTCGAGAATCCACGGCAAGGCGCGTTGGGTCGAGGTCTCCGTGGCCGGGCCGTCGAAATGGAACTCAACGATGCCGCCGTCGTAGGCGTTGGGCACGACGTTGTTCCAGATGGCCTCGGCCGTGGCGTCGTAGTTCCAGTCGTTGGAGGTGATCCGCCAATTGACAGGCAGATAGCCGGTGCTGGCGACGAGCGCCCGGACGCGATCGTCCATCGCGGCCGCGTATGGCGTGAATGCCGGGCCGAGGTCGTCGCCAATGACGGCGGAAATCTTGGCAGCGGCGGTGCGGACATCCTGTTTGACGGCCTCGTCGGTCCGCTGGGTCAGCGGGATGCCTTCTTCACCATGACTGCCGATCTCCAGCCCTTGGTCCACCATGCGCTTGAGCAAGTCGGGGTTTTGCTCCGCCCACCATCCCATCACGAACATGGTCGCCGGAACGTCCTGGCGTTCGAGGATGTCCAGGATGCCGGTACTCGGCTGGAATCCCTGCCCGATGTTGAAGATCAGCGCGATGCGTTTGCACCCCGGCGCGCCCTCGATGAACCGCGGGACGGGCACGCCACTGCGACCCAAGAACAGGTCGTAGGCAAAACCGCTGACGTCGCCGTAGCGCACCGGCGTGAAGCTGTTGACCGGCTCGCCGGTGACAACGACCAACTCTCCAAGTTTCGCGCTGGCGATCACTTTGCAGGAGAACTTTGGACACTTCCGAATGTTGACCGCGGTCGCGCCTATGATGGTCGCGTCGACACTCGGTGGAAGACCGCCACCGATTCCCGTATTACCCTCGGCCAAGATCGTGGAAGGCAGACTCCCCGCGAAGACCAGAAACGTCAGGAGCAACGACAGGCGGACGAAGATCGGATGATCGACGGTCACGTGGCTCTTCCTCTGCTACGCGGGGCCGGGGAGGCAAATATCGGCTCGTTCCATGGACCGGACGTTGTCACCCATTCTCCTAGCCCTGAAATGGGCAGCCAACTCTCGCCCCGACCCCTCGCTCGGAGCAAGCGTTCCGGCTGCAACGGCTTCCGGTCACGAGTGACGCTACCAGAGCGACGGTGCCCTTGTCAATCGCCATCGTTCCGAGTTGCCCGTTCCGGCCCCTAAGCGGCGAGCACGGTGGTATGCTCGCGAGCGTCGGTAAGCACTGGGAGATTCGGCACCGCAAAGCGGGATGGGAGATAGGATGACCGGCAGCGAGGGCGTTCGCCAGGGAACGGTGAAGGCTTGGGGAGGGAGGTTCGCGGTTCCTCCGGATGCCAGGCTGGAAGCGTTCAACGCGTCGGTGAACTTCGACATCCGGCTCGTCCACGAGGACATCCGTGGATCGATCGCGCATGTTCGGATGCTGGGTAAGCAGGGGATCGTCTCGATGGATGAGGCGAACGCGATCGAGGACGGGTTGTGGCGTGTCTATGAGATGGTGGATGACGGAACTTTCCAGCTGACCCTCGCCGACGAGGATGTCCATACCGGGGTCGAGCGCCAGCTCGGGGAGCTGATCGGGCCGCTGGCGGGAAAGCTGCACACGGGGCGGAGCCGGAACGATCAGGTCGCTACCGATCTGCGGCTGTGGACCAAGGGCGGCATCCTCGCGCTCACCGGAGGCGTGCTCGACCTCGCCGAGGCAATGCTCGGGGTCGCTAGGGCCCACCCTGACGTGGTGATGCCGGGGTACACCCATCTCCAGCGAGCGCAGCCGGTCTTGCTGGCGCATCACATGCTGGCCTATGTGGCGATGCTCCTGCGGGATGCCGACCGGCTGCAGGATGCCTACCGGCGGGCCGACGTGTTGCCGCTGGGATCAGGCGCCCTAGCGGGGGTCACATATCCGATCAACCGGCAGATGGTGGCCGAGGATCTCGGCTTCGCGGCCGTCTCGATGAACAGTCTCGACGCGGTCTCCGACCGGGATTTCGTGCTCGATAGCTTATACGCCTGTGCGCTGATGATGATGCATGTCTCTCGCCTCTGCGAGGAAGTGATCCTCTGGTCGTCGGCGGAGTTCCGCTTCGTCACGCTCGACGACGCATTCTCGACGGGGAGCTCGATCATGCCGCAGAAGAAGAATGCGGACGTCGCCGAGCTTGCCCGAGGCAAGACCGGGCGTGTCTTCGGTCATCTCATGGCGCTGCTGACAACCACCAAGGGGCTGCCGCTGACCTATAACAAGGACTTGCAGGAAGACAAGGAGGGGCTGTTCGACGCGATCGACACGACGCTGGCGGTGTTAGACGTGGTGCCGCCGATGCTCGCGACGGCGACGTTCAACACCGACCGGCTGGCCGAGGCGGCGGTCGCGGACTTTTCGCTGGCGACGGACGCGGCGGACTTGCTGGCAAAAGAAGGTGTGCCTTTTCGGGAGGCACATGGCGTGGTCGGGCGCTTGGTCGCGCGGTGCATTGAAGCGGGGATCACGTTTGCCGAATTGGGTGATGAGGACTGGGAGGCGGCGCACCCGGTCTTCGCGCGCCAGCGACCACCACTCGATGCGGTGTCGAGCGTGGCATCACGCGATGTGCCTGGCGGAACCGCGTCGGGACGGGTGCGAGAGGCATTGGAGGCGGCCGGGAAGCAGATAGCCGCGCTGCGTGATTGGCGTGAGCGGCTAAGCGCGGACATGGAGCGGGTGATGCGATCACCGGCTCGACCGGGCGCTGCATCATGACTGCCGGCGCTTCCGGTACTTCGCCACGAACAGTCGAGCCGGTCGGCATCCGGGTGCGTTCAGCGCGGGACGAACGCGACTTCCGCGCGGTTGTTGCGCTGCGGACGCGCGTATTTGGCGTTGAGCAGGGGTTGGTGGGTGCCGATGTCATCGACGATGACGATGCGCGCAGCCTACACGCGATGGCGGAGATTGAGCAACGCGATCAGACGATCGTCGTGGGAACGGGGCGGCTGACGCTGGCAAGCACCGTCGATCACTTTGGTTGTGAACAGGCGCAGATCGCCTGGGTGGCAACGTTGCCGGAGTGGCGGGGCCGGGGCGTCGGCGGCGCGGTGATGCGATTCTTGCTCGACGAAGCGGATGCCATGGGGGCACCATCGGTGCTCGTCAGCGCGCAGCTCCACGCGGCCGGTCTGTATCGACGCTTTGGCTTCAAGCCATCTGGACAGAGGTTCGAGGTCGGCGGTATTCCCCATCAACTGATGGTCCGGCGCTTGCAGTCAAGGGAGGACGCCAGATCGTAGCGGCAGGGCGATTCGCCCAAGTTTCGGTCTCGGTAGGCGGTAGCCGCGAGCGATCGCGGCTCATCGAAGCACTGATGCTTGCCTGTCGTTGATTGGTTCCTTGTGACGATAGAGAGACGCTCATGTTGATGGCTGAAACGGAGACGATAACCGAACCGAGAACGCTGGGAGAGGAAACTACGGACGACCTCGTGACCCGCGATCCCGCGATTGAGGCAACGGTCGCGGCCCTGGTGGCTGAGCTTGACGTCACCCCACGGGTGCCCGGCGCGACCTACCGTCTACAACTCAACGCCGGCTTCGGGTTTCGCGACGCGCGACGCGTGGTTCCGTACTTGGCGGAGCTCGGTATCAGCGGTCTCTATGCTGCTCCATACCTGAGTGCGCGACCTGGTAGTACCCATGGCTATGACGTTGATGACTATAGCCGGCTCAATCCCGAGCTTGGCAGTGATGCCGATTACGATGCGCTCATCGAGGCCTTGGACCGGCACGGCCTTGGACACGTCATGGACTTCGTGCCGAACCACATGGGGATTGGGCGCGGCACGAACCGGTGGTGGATGGACGTCCTCGAAAACGGGCGAAGCTCGCCGTTCGCGACGTTCTTCGATATCGATTGGGATCCGCTGAAGCCGGACCTCCGGGGGAAGGTTCTGTTGCCGTTCCTTGGCGATCAGTACGGGGTGGTGTTGGAGCAGGGGGAGCTGAAGCTTCGCTTCGATCCCGCGAGTGGCACGCTCAGCATCCTCTACTATGAGAACGTGCTGCCGGTGGCGCCGCCGAGCTACACCATGGTCCTCCGGCGCCATCTCGACGAATTGACCGATGCCTTGCCGGAGGACGATCCGGATCTCCTTGAGTTCCAGAGCATCATCACGGCGTTGGAGCGGCTGCCCGGTCAGCACGAGACGGACCCGGAGCTGATCGCGGAGCGCCAGCGCGAGCAGATCGTGGCCAAGCGCCGCTTGGCGGACGTGGCTCATCGTTCGGCCCCGATCCGAGAATCAATTGAGCGATCGATCGTCGATTACAACGGAACGGTTGGTGAACCCGAGAGCTTTGATCTCCTTGATGAACTGCTGGAGGCCCAGTCGTACCGCTTAGCGTTCTGGCGAGTCGCGGCCGAAGAGATCAACTATCGCCGGTTCTTCGCGATCAACGAGCTGGCCGGGGTTCGGCAGGAAGAGCCGGAGGTTTTCGAGGCCGCCCATGCCTTCACGCTGGGATTGCTGGCGGAGAGACGTGTGACAGGGCTACGACTTGACCATGTCGACGGCCTCTACGATCCGGCGGGATACTTTGCCACGCTCCAACGCGCCTATCTCCTTGCTATCTGCCATCGCCGCTGGTGCGCACGGGGACAGCAGCCGGCAACGGACCAGAAGCGAGATGAGGCAGGTCCTGCGCCGCCAGTGGAGTGGTCCGCGGTCAAGCCACGTTTGAACGCGGCGCTCGATACCTTGGTCTCCACCGGAAAGGTTGGCCTGACTCGACCGCTCTACGTGCTGGTCGAGAAAATATTGGAGCATGGGGAGGAACTGCCCGCGGCCTGGGCCGTGCACGGGACGACTGGCTATGAGTTCGCGAACGCGGTCGGCGGGCTGTTCGTCGATAGCGCGAATCGCCGTGCCTTCGACGAGCTCTATAGCCGTTTCATCCAGGAGAAGATCAATTTCGCCGACATGGTCTACGCCTGCAAACGGCTGATGATGCGAGTCGCTCTCGCGAGTGAGGTGGGAGTGCTAGCCAACTCACTGGATCGGATCGCCGAGCAGAATCGGCGATCCCGCGACTACACGTTGAACAGCCTGCGCGACGCGATGCGAGAGATCATCGCCTGCTTCCTGGTCTATCGCACCTACATCACCTGTGACGATGAGTCGATCAGGGACGTGGATCGGCGCTCCATCGAAGCAGCGGTCAAGGAGGCGAAGCGGCGGAACCCCGCGTCCGACCCGACCGCGTTCGACTTCGTGCGCGATGTCCTGCTCGAAGAGGTCGGAACATCCGCGGCAGATCAGGTGCTCGAGCAGTGCCGGTTCGCGATGCGATTTCAGCAGCTGACGGGTCCGGTGATGGCCAAGGGCCTGGAGGATACCGCGTTCTACCGCTATAACCGGTTGGCCGCGTTGAACGAGGTCGGCGGCGATCCGACGCGGTTTGGCTTGCCGGTGGCGGCCTTCCACCGGCAGAACCTCGACCGGCTGCGTCGATGGCCCGATGCGATGCTTTCAACATCAACCCACGACACCAAGCGAAGTGAAGACGTCCGGGCGCGGATGGACGTGCTGTCGGAGATCCCACGGGAATGGCGGGCGGCCGTGAATCGCTGGACGCGCATGAACCGGAAGCATAAGACGCGGGTCAACAACATCCCGGCTCCCGATCGCAATGACGAATACTTGCTCTATCAGACGTTGCTCGGCGCCTGGCCGTTGGACCCCGAGGGTGAGGACCTGGCCGTCTGGGATGAGTTCGTCGACCGCATCGCGGCCTACATGGACAAGGCGTTGCGGGAAGCGCAGGTCCATACAAGCTGGGTCAACCCAAACGAAGAGTACGACGCGGCCACCGCGGCGTTCGTGCGCCGTTTGCTTGACCGCGGCGGCGAGAATCTATTTCTCGCAGACATCGCCACGCTCCGAAAGAAAGTCGCGTTCTTCGGCGCAATTAACGCGTTGGGACAGCAGGTGCTGAAGCTAACGTCGCCCGGTGTGCCGGATATCTACCAGGGCACCGAGCTCTGGGACTTCAGCCTCGTCGATCCGGATAACCGGCGGCCGGTGGACTATCAACATAGAAGTCGCATGCTGCAGGATCTCCAGCGGAGCAGAAACCCCGCCGCGCTCGCCAGGGACCTCCTCGACGGGTGGTGTGACGGCCGGATCAAGCTCTATGTCACCCATCGGGTGCTGAAGCTCCGTGCCGAGCGCCGAGACCTCTTCGGTCGAGGCGAATACATTCCCCTCGACGCGACCGGCTCTCGAGCGGATCACGTGGTCGCGTTCTCGCGTCAGTCTCGTGGGGAAGATGCTACGGACCGGGAGATTGTCGTTGTGGTGCCGCGGCTCATCCACGGGCTAACGGGCGGAGATCTGGTGCCGCCGGTAGGCGAGGAAGTCTGGGGGGCGACGCTCCTGGAGACGCCACATGTTCCCCCCGGCACGGTTTACCGTGACATCTTCACGGGTCAGGATGTCGCCGTGGAGACAGTAGGAGGGCGCGTGGTAATGCGGATCCGTGACGTGCTCTCGTCCTTTCCGGTCGCGGTGCTGGAACGCCGCGAAGGTTAATAGATCTCCCTGATCGATAACGCATGGCAAAGCGAGGAGAGTCGATGACCGAACCGTTGATGGTCGAGCAGAAGCACGAGTGGACATTGCCGTTCGGGGCGAATCTGGTGCCTGACGGGGTGCGTTTCCGAGTCTGGGCACCGAATGCCGCGCGTGTGGATGTCCTGATCGAACAATGGGATGGCAGTTCCGGAGTGAGTGATCGCTTGGAGCGCAGAGAGGACGTCCATGAGGGGACGATTGCCGGTCTGGACGCGGGCGCACGCTACCGATATCAGTTGGATGGGGGCGATGCGTTTCCTGATCCGTACAGCCGCTTCCAGCCGGAAGGCGTCCACGGCCCATCGGAAGTGGTCGACCCGCGTGCCTTCTCCTGGTCTGACGAGGACTGGCCGGGGCTCACCAATGATGGCTTGGTCATCTACGAGTGTCACGTCGGCACGATGACGCCGGAGGGGACCTTCGCGGCGCTCGAGCGCGAGCTGCCGGAGCTGAAGCGACTTGGGGTGACGGCAGTTGAGCTGATGCCGGTCGCCCAGTGTCCGGGTGAGCACAACTGGGGTTATGACGGCGTCGATCTCTACGCGCCCAGCAATGCCTATGGGCGACCGGATGACCTGCGGCGGCTCGTTGACGTGGCGCACCGGATCGGGCTCGGCCTGATCCTCGACGTGGTCTACAACCATCTCGGGCCGGACGGTAACTACCTCCGCGCGTACGCGGACAATTACTTCACCGACCGGCACCAGACGCCCTGGGGCGACGCGCTCAACTACGATGGTCAACAGAGCCAGTACGTGCGGGAACTTGCCATTGCCAATGCTCGCTACTGGGTGCATGAGTTTCACGTCGATGGGTTCCGGCTGGATGCGACCGACACGATCATCGACGACAGCCCGACGCACGTGGTCGCGGAACTGACGGCACGAGCGCGCGAGGCGGCTGCCGCGCGCTCGATCGTCGTCACGGCCGAGGATGCTCGGAACGAGGTCGAGCGGATCCGGCCCGTCGAGCATGGCGGCGAGGGGCTCGATGGCGTCTGGGCGGATGATTTTCACCACGAGGTGCGAGTGCTCCTCACCAATGCCCGTGAAAACTATTACCAGGACTACGCGGGCACGACGAAGGCGATCGCGCGGACGATCAACGAGGGGTTTGGGTACCAGGGGGAGATGTCGCCGAACCTGGGGCACGCGCGTGGCACCAAGGTGACCGACGAGCCCGGGCGATCCTTTGTCTTCTGCATCCAGAATCACGACCAGGTCGGGAACCGGCCGTTCGGGGAGCGGCTGCATCACGAGGTGCCGTGGGACCGATACGCGGTCGCGTCCACCCTCCTGCTCACGGCGCCCGAGACGCCGCTCCTGTTCATGGGGCAGGAGTTCGTGGCCTCGACCCCGTTCCTCTACTTCACCGATCACACTGAGGAACTCGGCATGTTGGTCACCGAGGGACGCCGGGCGGAGTTCAGTGGCTTCCGCGCCTTCTCCGATCCGGACCTGCGCCACTCGATTCCCGATCCCCAGGCCGAGGAGACATTTCTCGCGTCCAAGCTGAAGTTGGACGAGCGCCGGACGCATAAGGGCGTCTACCAGCTCTATCAAGACCTGCTGGCGCTCCGGCGTAACGATCAGGTTTTCGCGCGGCAAGATCGCTCGCGGACGTATGCCGCAGCGGCCGGCGCGGAGATCGTGGCGGTGTACCGGTGGCATGAGAAAGCCCACCGGTTGGTGATCGCGAACTTTGGCGCGGCGACGATGGTTCCCGCGGCCGGCGATCCGCTCCTCACCGAGTTACCCTCTGGTCGATGGCGTACCGGCCTGACGACTTCCGCCCGGAAATATGGTGGCTCCGGGGAACGCGCGCGGATGACCGGTCGCGGCCCGGAGCGGAAGATCGAGATTCCGGCGCGGACGGCGGCGGTGTTCGCGCTCGATCAGCAATTCGAATGAGTGCGGCAGCGCCTATGTGTGTTTTAGACATCGTCAGTACGACCACACGAGCTCGAAGCTGACCTCTTCCTGGAAGACGGACATATGGTCCAGCACCCATGCGGGGTCTGGCGGGCTGTTGCGTACCTGGCGACCGTCTGTCTGATCCAACGTCCCCATGACCAGATAATCATTGCCGAGGATCGCGGGATAGTGTGGGCCGATCGCGGCTGCCAGGAGCGGTTCGAGCTCGACCTGTCGCACGATCAGCAGATCGCAGTCCTCACAGAAGCGGCAGCTCTTGTTGAGGACCGCAAACACACCCGGCTCGACGTGGACAACGAGGTAGCGCTTGCGCACCTTCGTCCGCTGGTCACATGCAGGACATTTGGTGAAGGCGGCATCCTCGTAGGGATTGAGGAAGAGCCGGTGGGCCTTCCGGGTGAATGATTCTGGCCGCGGAGACAGCGCCGCACTCGCGGTCACTGACTCCTCGAGCCACTGATGGCTGTCCGGGACGGCGTCCCAGGACTCGGCATGCTCACTCACATACCAGACGGCCTCGTTCTCGTCTCCCATGCCATAGTAGTCAGGCGACCTACGCGGAAACCGGCGGCGCCTGAGGAGGTAGGCGGGGACGTGTGCATTCGTCAGCTTGGCGTGGGCGAGTTCCCGCGTGGCCCGCGCGGTTGCACCCTCCGTGGCGAAGGTACAGAGCGCACGGCCGTAGGCCCAGGCCGCGCTCATCTCGTCCGGGTAGCTTTTGAGCAATTCGGCCGCCCGGTCGTGCTCGCCGAGCGCGATCAGAGCGTTGAGCAGAACATAGCGTATGCCCTGATTGTCGCCGGGGTTAAGGCGAAGCATCTCCTCGTAGTGGGCAAGCGCCTCGGTACGCTCGCCCAGGGTCCACAGCGTTTGGGCGAGGCCGAGCCGGGCACGCATGTATGGCCGTGTCTCGATGACTCCCCAGAAGTGACCGATATACTCGGCGAACGCCTCGTCACCGAGCGCTCGCTCGCCCGCGGCCACGCCCTGAGCATAGAGATCGCGCGCCGCCCGCGGCGTCTTGGCCGTCTCTTCCGCCAACATGACGTAGGCATCGGCGCAATCCGGCGAGATTTCCAACGCCTTGCGCGCCAGTGCGACCCTCTGCCTACCCGTGGCATCCCATGCGTCGTACATCACGTCCTGCGCGCGCTCGAGCGAGGAGCTTGGCTCGACCGTTTCAAGGAGTCCGCTGGCGACCGCCTCCTGCAGGAAGGCGTCCATCTCCTCAACGGTGGCGAACTCCTGCTCGCTGAGCAGCTTGCCGACGCGCCCGGTCTGGCGTTCTAGCGCCCAGCGATGCCCAGGCGGGAGCATATCGATCCCGGAGACGTCGTTGACGGGCTGGCTCCTGGCGGCGGCACCGCAGCACCGCTTGTACTTCTTGCCGCTTCCACAGGGATAGGGGGCGTTGCGACCGATGTGCATCATGGCGGGCCTCCTCACGGATCATCGCCCGGCGGGACCGGTGGCACATGGGTTGGGTCGAATCCGGGCCTGCGTTCTCTCCAACTAGGATACCGCGCTTGACAAGGATGAGCGACGCCATTCGTGGCGCCGTCCGTGCCGTTGGAACCGCTTTTCGGCGTGCTCAGCGGATTGCGAAAGCGGTGACCAACTGGCACAGGAGGGTCTGGCTTCCGCGTACCCTGCCGAAGCCTAGAGGGGATCGGCAGGTTCTTCCTCCTGCTGTAGGCGCGTCAGAAAGTCGCGCGGACTCACGATGGTGACCCCGTGGTAGACCCCGATCCGCTGTAGCTGCTTGTCGCCGGTCACGAGATAGGCGGCCGCGGCCGACACCGCCACGGCGAGCACGAGATCATCTTCAGGATGGGCCGCCACACCCCTGACCGTC
>DASYWB010000136.1:0-7803 GCA_035936495.1 Thermomicrobiales bacterium | reverse complement strand
GTATAGGGGCGAGGCGGCAAGGCGGGCAGGAGAGTGTATCCGGCGGTCGTCGGTGGGGAAGGCTATACCCGGCCCAGAGAGACGGCTTTCCTACCTGGCAGGATTACGACGACGATGAGCCCGACCGAGGCGCGGAGTCATTCCGGCGGGCGGATCGCACGGATAGCGGCGAGCTCCTCCTGACCCCGCCGTTCCAGCTCCGCGAGCCAGCCCTCTCGGTAGGGCCGGAGCGTCTCGACGAGGAGGTTGGCAACGGCGAGATTCCGGAACCACTTGCGATCAGCCGGCACGATATGCCAGGGGGCAGCCTTGGTGCTGCAGGCGTTCAGCGCGTCTTGATAGGCCGCTTGATAGGCATCCCAGTTCCGGCGTTCGATCCAGTCCCCGGCGGAGAGCTTCCATGCTTTCTGAACGTCCTGCTCGCGCGCTCGGAGACGCTCCTCCTGCTCCTCGGCGCTGATGTGCAGGAAACACTTGACGACGATGGTGCCGGTATCAACCAACAGGCGCTCGAAGGCGTTGATATCATCGTAGCGGCCACGCCACGTCCGCTCATCGACGAGATCGTTGACGCGAACGACCACCACGTCCTCATAATGGGACCGATTGAAGACCGCGATCATCCCCTTTTCCGGCACCTCGCGATGGACCCGCCACAGGAAATCGCGGGCCAGCTCACGCGCGGTCGGCGTCTTGAATGGGATACCGCGGACGCCGAGGGGATTGACCTGCTTGAAGACATGCCGGATGGTGCCGTCCTTGCCACTGGTATCCATGCCTTGCAGGACGAGGAGCAACGCGTGCGTTCCCGCCGCGTAGAGTGATTCTTGCAGCTCGGATAATTCCCCGCGGAGAGCTAGCAGACGCCTGTTCCCCTCGGCTTTCTCCAACCCGCCATTCTCCCGGGTATCGATGTTCGCAAGATTAACGGCCTTGTCGGGCCGGACCTCAATGGTGTACTCCATACCGTGCTCCTGTCTCCGGGTGCCTTGAAGCGGTTTCCCCGGCATCGTACTGGATCACGCGGCGGGGAACAGGTCGTGCGAATGGCCTCACGAGTGAGGCCAGCTTCGATGCTCGGTCAGGTGGCTTGACGAATGGCGCCGCGTGGACCCGGAGGCACATCGCGTCCTCCTCCGAGTTGAACCGGACCTCGCGCATCAGGAGAGCATGGGTGAAGGAAGATGGCGACGACATGAGCGACGAAAAACGTGCCGAACGGTCGCCTCATGGAACGAGCCAGGGAGGGCAAACCCCGGACGGAAGCCACTCGTTCCGCACGCGGGCGGTCCACGCGAGCAACGGGCGCGAAGACCAAGCCCGACCCTTAACCACGCCGATCTACCAGGGCTCCGTCTACGCGTTCGAAGATGCGGACCATTTCGTCGCGAGTTTCACCGCTGATCCCGCTGAACCCACGTACAGCCGGTCCGGCTTGCCGAACGTGCGCGAGCTGGAAGCGGTGCTCGCGAGCCTGGAAGGGGGTGAAGCGGCGGCCGGTGCCTCATCCGGCATGGCTGCGATAGCCCTGACCCTGCTGGCGCATCTCGACGCGGGCGATCATCTGGTGGTCTCAGCCGACTGTTACACCGATACGAGAGCGCTGATTGAGGAGGAATTGAGCCGGTTCGGCGTCGAGGCCTCCTTCGTCGACACATGTTCCCCGGCGTCGTTAGAAGGTGCGCTCACCCCACGAACCCGAATGGTCTGGGTCGAGACGATCAGCAACCCCGCGATGAAGCTCTGCGACCTTAATCGCTTGGCGGCGATCACGCACGCGCAAGGGACGCTCCTCTGCGTCGATAACACGTTCGCCACGCCGGCGTTATGCCGTCCGCTCGAGCATGGGGCCGATCTCGTGGTTCACAGCGCGACGAAATTCCTGGGGGGGCACCACGATCTGACCGCGGGCGTCGTCGTGGGGCGGCAGCATCACATCGAGCGCATCCGGTGCTGCGGCTACCTCTTCGGACCGACGTTGGGCGCGATGGATGCCTGGCTGGCGCTCCGGGGCATCCATACCCTGGCACCCCGGATGGCATGGATCAGCGAGACGGCCGCGGAGGTCGCGGAATTTCTCTCCCTCCACCCCGCGGTAACGGCGGTCCGGTATCCCGGCTTGCCAGGCGGGTCACAAGACGAGTTGGCGAAGAGGCTGCTCCCAGACGGTGCTGGCGGCATGCTGGCGTTCGACGTCGCCGGCGGGAAGGCGACGAGTGATGCGGTGCTCCGGAGACTCTGGATGATTCCTTACGCGCCCAGCCTCGGTGGCACGACAACGACGGCGAGTTACCCACCCGGTCACCACGGTGGCGGACCACATCGCTCGGGCGCGACGATTCGCCTTTCGGTGGGCTTGGAGGCCGCGCGCGACATCATCGCCGACCTCGACCAGGCGCTGTTGGCAGCCATGTTACCAGTTGAACATGCTACAGTCGCGAGCATGGGAGCCGCATCGTGACGGATCGGACGACTGCCCTGGTGACCGGCGGCGCGGGCCTCATCGGGTCGCACATCGTGGACGCGGCGTTGGCGCACGGCTGGAAGGTGCGCGTCCTGGATAACCTCGAACGCCAGACACATCGACATGGCAAGCCGGCCTGGGTGCCGGACGACGTGGAGTTTCTCCAAGGCGACGTGCGCCGCCGCCAAGATTGGGAGCGTGCGCTGGACGGCGTAGAGATCGTCTTCCACGAGGCGGCCTACGGCGGCTACATGCCGGAGATCGCCAAGTTCATCCACGTCAACAGCTACGGCACCGCGCTCCTGCTTGAGACCATTCGTGATAAGAACCTCCCGATCCGCAAAGTGATCCTTGCCTCGTCGCAAGCCGTCTATAACGAGGGCGCCTATCGCTGCCCGATCCACGGGCACTTCTACGGGACGACGCGCGACGTCGAGCGGCTGGCGCGCGGTGACTACGACATGCACTGCCCCATCTGCGACGCGGTCAGCGAACCGGTTCCGACGGATGAGGCCGCGCCCATGGGGGGCGAGAACGTCTACGCGATCAGCAAGGCAGATCAGGAGCGGCTCCTCATCTCCTGGGGTCGGGCGACCGGCATTCCCGTCGTCGGCTTGCGGTACTCCTGTACCTACGGCCCACGCCAGTCGCTGTTCAACCCCTACACCGGGGTGATCGCGATCTTCTGCACCCTCCTCGCCAACGACAGGCCGCCCGTAGTCTATGAGGATGGTCAGCAATCGCGTGATCTGATCTTCGTCGAGGACGTGGCCCGAGCGAACATGCTCGTCGCGACCGATGACCGTGCCGACGGCCGGGTCTTCAACGTCGGCACCGGACGCGCGGCGGCGATCGGGGAGCTGGCGCGGTTGCTGGCCGGACGGTTGGGCAAGGAGATCGAGCCGCGTATACCCGGAGCGTTCCGGCCGGGCGAGATGCGCGCGCTGATCTCGGACATCAGCCGGATCGGCGAGCTGGGCTTTCGACCGGAAGTCGAGTTGGAGGACGGCATCGGCCGCTATTTGGATTGGGTCCGTGCTCAAGGGCCGATCACCGAGTATTTCAGCGCCGCCGAGCGACGGTTGCGCAAGCAGCAGGTGGTCAAGCGGTCGAGCGCGGAAGTAGTCCCGGGTGCGGCGGGATGAGCGAGCGGGAGAAGCCGGGGCTGGCCGTGGTGATCCCGGCCTTGAACGAAGAGGAGCCCATCTGCGGCCTGGTCAGCGACGTGCTCGGGGTCGCCGCGAGGCCTGATCTGCCAGTCACGATCAGGGGTGTCTACGTGGTCGATAACGGCAGCACCGACCAGACCGCCGAGCGGGCACGAGCGGCCGGGGCGACAGTGGTGGACGAGCCGAGACGAGGCTACGGCCGGGCTTGCCTCAGTGGGGTGCTCGCGGCCGGCGACGCCGAGATCATCGCCCTGATGGACGGGGACCGGAGCGACGTGCCCGCCGAGCTGCCTCTCTTGCTGGCACCCTTACTCGCTGGTGAGGCCGATCTGGTCATTGGATCGCGCACGCTCGGGACGCACGAGCCGGGATCGCTAACGGTGCAGCAGCGGTTCGGGAACGGCCTGGCGGCAGTCTTGTTGCGGCTGCTGTATGGGGTGCGCGTGACCGACATCGGGCCGTTCCGGGTGATCCGGAAGCGTGACCTGCTCCGTTTAGACATGCGGGAGATGACCTACGGCTGGTCGGTCGAGATGATCGCCTGCGCCGCCCGCAACGGGCTGCGCGTGAAGGAAGTTCCGGTCACATACCGGAACCGGGCCGGCGGCGAGTCAAAGGTCAGTGGTAACGTCCAGGCGTCGATCCGGGCGGGCTACCGGATCATCGGCACGATCTTTCGCGTGCGAGCGGGCCGGAAGCAGCACCCTTCATCTCCAGGGGCAAAGGATAGTCGGGCGTGACCGAAACGACCCCAATCACGACACCCACGTCCCGCTCGGACGGCAAAGGTGAGCGCTCCACCCTCATCAGGATCGCGGCGTCCTTAACCCCGCGAGATGAGGCGACCGCGCCTGACGCGAGGCCAACCATGGACCGAGCGCGGGCCATCGCCGTTTGGGGCTGGCGTTTCTTCGCCGCCTTCGCGCTGCTCTCTGCCGTATCGAGCGTCGACCGGCTGATCGGGCCGGCATCCGAGCCTGCCTTCTTCAAGTTCCACGCGGCAGACTTCGGCGGCTTCTACACGGGCGCGACCATCGCCCACGAAGGTAACTACGAGAATCTTGGCAACATCGATACGCAGAAGGAGACGCAAGCTCGGATCCAGCGATCCGAGGAAACCGGATGGAGGTGGTTCAATCCGTTACCCCATCCGCCAATCCTGAGCTTCTTCACGTCCCCCCTGGCGCAATTGCCGATCCGCACGGCCTATTGGGTGTGGGTGATTGGGTCGCTGGCGGCCGCCGCTCTCGCGGCCTACCTGCTAGGGCGGGCGTTGACCCCGGCGGTTCCGATCGCGACCACGATCATCATGGTCACGTTCGAGCCTCTTTGGCATCTCGTTTGGTGGGGTCAGGTCGACGCGTTTGTCTTGTTGCCATTCGCCGCCGGGTGCGCGCTCCTGGTCCGTTCTCGATCGCGGGGTGACGACTTCGCGGCCGGCGCGTTGATGGGCTCCATGGCGATCATCCCCCAGTACGCGATCGTGCCATTTCTCGCCCTCGCCTGGGGACGGCGCTGGGCGGCGGCCGGAATGGCCGCGGTCGGCGGCGCGCTGGCGTTCGCCTCGGTGTTGCTCGTCGGGCGAACCGGTCTCGACCACTATCGCGACATGGTGGAGTACTTCGGCGCGTTCCGGGGAACGGATACGGTGACCGAATGGGCGATGTTCAACGTTCGCGGCGTCCTCCTTCGCCAATTCCCGGAGCTTAGCCACACGACCGCGGAGCGACTCGTCTGGGTTGTCTCATTGGGACTCGCGGCGTTGGCGGTCGTCGCGGCGGGGCGGGCGTTGCCGAAGCGCCGGGCTCCGGATCTCGCGTTGGGATTGGTCGCGCTGGCAGCGCTCGTCACCTCGTATCATACGCACCGGCAGACCATGGTCTTCCTGTTCGTGCTCTTCGCGGCGTTCATCGGCCGATCCTTAAAGCCGGGAGTCGCGCCGTGGATGATCCCAGTCTGGGCGGCGCCGGTGATCTTCTTTCACGTTGGCGCCGACTATCTGCGTGATGCTCCCTATCGTTACATCTTCTACCCGATCCAGCGCTACCTGACGCCGCCCGCGATCGGGCTGCTGGTGGTGCTGGCCCTCGTGTTGCTGATCCCGCCGTTGGCACGGCGACTATGGTTGCGATCGGGAAGTAACGTCACCGCGCCGGTTGGCCCCTATGCGAAACGTGGGTGCAGGAGGCCGGGCGAGGCAAGCCGTCGCCCCGACGAATATTCGCCATTTCGAGCGCCATCCCGATGGTGACAGCTCCTTCTGCTCGCCGGTCGGACAACCTCCTCCTCATCGCGGCGCGGGAGCCGGTGCCGGGCTCTACCAAGACCCGGCTCGGGCGGGCGATCGGCATGGAGGCGGCAGCCACGCTCTACCGAGCATTTCTCAGTGATCTGGCGGCACGGTTTACTCCGCCGGCGCTGGCAATCGAACCTCTCTATGACCTCGGCTGGGCCTATACGCCGTCAGCATGTGACTTCGCGAGGGTACTCGCTGGCTTGGAGTCCGGGCCACCAAGCGATCCTGGGATTCACTTGGTGCCACAACAAGGATCGGATTGGGGCGCACGGCAAGCGAACCTGCTGCGCTGGGGCCGTGACGCGGGTTACCAGCGTACTGTGCTCACCGCCTCGGACTCGCCCCAGATGTCCCTTGATGTGGTGCTGGACGCGTTTCGGGAACTGGAGCGGCACGAGGTTGTGCTGGGACGGGTGGCGGACGGCGGCTACTATCTCATCGGGGTAAGCGGGCCTTACGACGTGCTCGAGAGCGTGCCGATGAGTACCGCGAGCGCGGCGGCGGGAGTCCTCCAGCGCACGGCCGCGCTCGGGCTGCGAGCGGCGGAGGTAGCCGCGACGTTCGACATCGATGAGGCCGAAGATCTGGAGCATCTCCGGAGATTTTGTGTCCGGTCCACGGATGAGGTGCCCGCCACCGCGGCGGCCATCCGAAAGCTTGGGCGATGAGTGGGCTTCAGCGTCCTCCAATGAGGCCGCGATACGACCACGTTGAGCACTCAATGAGTCAATTTTGACTGACAAGAGGCGCCGTTGACAGGTATTGTGACCGGTGCTAGGTTGCAGGAATACGCTTTGGCGGGCGATATCAGGGTCGCCCGCAACTCAGTAACAATGAGGAGGAATGGGAATGTTCGAGCGACGGGCGAGCCGGCGGCGGTTTCTCACAGGCCTTACCGCAACGGCAGCACCTCTTGTCCTGACTCCGGGCGCTTTGGCTAAACCGACCCGACAGTCTCCCGTGTTCTCGGCACCGGCGATCCGGCAGAATGTCGAGCTTAGGCTGTGGATCCTGAAGACCTACGTCGAGCCAACCAATCAGGCGATCGAGGCAAGCGCGCAACGCTGGGCCGAGCAGAACAACGCGACCGTGACCATCGAGTATTTCACGTTTGAGGACATGCAGACGAAGTACGTGGCGGCGATCGAGAACGGAAACACGCCGGATATCGGACAGCTCGAAACCGGCGCCCCGGCCCGCTTCAGTGGCATGGGACAGCTCATGGACCTCACGGAATTCGCCGAGCAGATCGCGGGCGAGGTCGGTACACTTCCCATAAATCTCTCGCCGGTGGCATCCATCGAAGGCACAACCTACGCACTGCCATGGTATGTAATGCCGGCTTTCTGGTACGTATGGCGAGATGTCTTTGAAGCGAACAACGTCGCCATGCCGGAAACCTATGAGGACGCGCTTGGGGCCGCGGCCGCCCTGACGCAACCTGACGAAGGCTTCTGGGGGCTCGGTCACAGTTGGAACCGCACCTCGGATGGGTACGGTGTCATGCAGAGCTTGATGTACTCCTACGGGGCAAGTTGGGCCAACGAGGAGGGCGCGTATCAGTCGATCCAGACGCCTGAGATGCAGGCGGCCATGCAATGGGCCGCCGACATTTATGAGGGGGATCTTCAACCATCGGACGCGCTGTCCTGGACAGGATCGAGCAACAATGAAGCGTTCGTCGCGAAGAAGATTGCCCAGACCTCGAACGGGCCGAGCATCACCTATGCACTGGAAACAGCGGTAGCCGAAGCTCAGGACGCTGAAGACCGGAAGACTCGCGAGGCTGCCCTCGAGAATCATCTGGCGTTGCCGCATCCGGCCGGGCCGGATGGGCAACGCATGTGGGCGATCGCAATGAGCTTTGGGATCTT
>DASYWB010000135.1:0-6911 GCA_035936495.1 Thermomicrobiales bacterium | reverse complement strand
GCCCGGCCCGCCATTCGTCGTACTCGGCCAGCGTCATCTCGTTTGGGGGGTAGGTGCCGCGCAGGGCCGCCCCGCTCTCGATCTTGCTCAGGATGAACCGCTCCATCTCCTCTTGGTCCGCGGCCGGCTTGGCGATCTCGGTCGACAGATAGCGCGGGACAACCACCACCCCTTCCTCGTCGCCGACGATGATGTCTCCCGGATAGATGGGCACGCCCGCGCAGCCGATGGGGACGTTGATGTCTGCCGCGTGGTGGACGGTCAGGTTGAGTGATGCCGACGCCCCTCGGGCGAAGACCGGGAACGCTTGATTCGCGATCTCAGGCGAGTCGCGGAGAGCACCATCGGTGACCATCCCGGCGGCTCCGCGCACGCGCAGCCGCGTCATGAGGATATTGCCGCCGGAGGCGCCACGCACATCCCCCCGACAGTCCTGAACCAGCACCTGGCCGGGACCGACCATCTCCACCGCTTTGCGCTGCGGGTGCTCTGGATCGCGAAAGACCTCTAGCGTGTCGATGTCCTCGCGCATCGGGATATTGCGCAGCGTCACCGCCTCCCCCACGAACCGGCAGTGTGACGGGTTCAGCGGCCTCAGGCCATTCAAGAACATATTGCGTAGCCCGCGCTGGAACAACTGCGTGGTAATCGTCGCGGTGCTGGCCCGACGGAGGTGATCGAGAACGTCAGGCGAAACCGGCGGAAGTTCGGGCACGCGGGCCTCCTTGAGGTCTGTACAACGGCAAATCACCGTGGCAGGATACCTGACGATGACATCGTGAGGAAGCCCCCGCGACTGCAGATTCCTCTCATTCGCGCCTGGAGCGCTGCATGAAGCTGACACGCATCGAGACGATTCACCTGGCCGAGCATGCCACGCTCCTCTTCGTCCGACTCCACACCGACGAGGGACTGATTGGCCACGGGGAGACCAAGTACGCGCCGCGAGCGCTGGAAGGGTTCATCCACGACTACGCGGCGCCGCTCCTGCCCGGCGCTGACCCGCTGCGGATCGACCACCACTGGCGCACCCTCTATGAAAATTGTGCTCGCTGTGGGGCCAAGGGCGTCGAGATGCGCGCGATCTCCGCGCTTGATGTCGCGCTCTGGGATATCTTCGGGCAGTCCGCGGGAGTACCGATCTACCAGCTCTTGGGTGGCGCGAGCCACGATCGGATGCCGATCTACAACACCTGCGCCGGTCCAATCTACGCCCGTCAGCTCGACCGCTCTCTTGGCGCCGGGCAGGCCGGCATCTACGAAGACCTCGATGCCTTCACGCACCGGGCGGGGGAGCTCGCCGCGGAGCTCCTCTCCGAGGGTATCAAGGGGATGAAGATCTGGCCCTTCGACCCCTTCGCCCCGGCGACGCGCGGCCAGCGGATCAGCATGGAGGATCTCGCGACCGGCGTCGAGCCACTACGACTGATTCGGGACGTGGTCGGCAATCGTATGGAAATCATGGTCGAGGGGCACGGGCTATGGTCGTTTCCTGCCGCCTGCCGGATCGCCGAGGCGGTCGAGGAGTTCCAGCCGTTCTGGCTTGAAGACCTGATCCGGCCCGACGACATCGGCGCCCTCGCCGAGCTGCGCCGCCGGACGCGCATCCCGCTGCTCGTCAGTGAGATGCTCCAGACCCGCTATGAGTTTCGGCCGGTCTTCGAAGCCCGTGCGACGGACATCATCATGATCGACCCCGCCTGGGCCGGCGGCATCAGCGAGGCGCGCAAGATCGCCCACATGGCCGAGACCTACAGCCTCCCGGTGACGTTCCACGACTGTGCGGGGCCGATCAACCTCTTCACGGGACTCCACCTCGCCATCAATGCACCGAACGCGATCTATCAGGAGACGGTCCGCGCCTTCATCCGCACGTTCTATCAAGATTTGGTTACCACGAATATCACGATTGAGGATGGATTCGCGGCATCGCCGACCGGCACCGGACTCGGCACCGCGCTTCTGCCCGACATCATGACCCGGTCCGACGCGACGGTTGTCGTCTCCGACCTGAGTTGAGCCGGCTCTGTCGCCGTTGGCCGCTGTTGCCCAAGAAAATGAACGGAAGGACCCGCACACATGACGTCCCGAATCACCCATCCGTCGCTTCAGGTGCTCCTCGGTGATTGGCAACGCGACGAGGCGTTCCACCGGGCGATAACGACCCCGGTCTCCCTCGTCCCGGCGCCAACCCTACGCGACGACGATGTGGTCCCGCTCCTCGCCGATGCCGACGCATTCATCACCAAACGATTCACTGCCGCGATGGGTGCCGCCGCCAAGCGATTGCGCCTGATTCACGCGCCTGGAGCGGGGACCAACGAGATCGAACTCGCCGCCGTCCCTGACGGGGCGGTGGTCTGTAACGTCTACGGGCACGGGGCGGGAATCGCCGAGTACGTGCTCATGGCGATCCTCGCCCTGAATAGCGACCTGCTGAACATGGATGCCCGCCTGCGCCACGGCGATTGGAGCGACCGCACCGAGCGTGGCGCGCGACACGAGATTCGGGGCCGGACGCTCGCCGTGATCGGTCTTGGTCGCATCGGCGTGGAAGTCGCCCGGCTCGCGACCGCCTTTGGCGTGCGCGTCATCGCCGCGACTCGCACGCCCAGTGCCGACCGCGACAAACGACTTGGTCTCGCCTCCATCTTCGGTATGGATCAGCTCCACGCTGTCCTCGCCGAGGCGGACTTCGTCGTGGTGGCCGTCCCGTTGGACGCGAGCACGGCCGGTCTGATCGGCTCCCGCGAGCTGAACGCGATGAAGCCGAGCGCCTACCTCGTGAACGTGGCTCGCGGCCAGATCATCGACGACGGAGCGCTCTACCAGGCGCTCAAAGAGCGGACCATCGCCGGCGCCGCTCTTGACGTTTGGTACCGATACCCGGAGGCGAACGAGCGCGTTTACCCCTCCAAGCACCCCTTTCACGAACTGGATAACGTGATCATGACGCCCCATATCGCCGGTGTCACCGAGGAGACGTTCAAGCACCGCTGGGCCGTCATCGACGACAACCTCCGCCGCCTCGCGGCCGGCGAACCCCTGCTGAACGTGGTCTATCCATCGTCGGGGACGGCGTAGTGATATTCGTGCCTCTGCGGTCCCTGTTACCTGTTAGCGGAGCACGATCTGGGTTTAGCCGGAGAGGAACCGTTAGGAGAGCCGTTGGCCTTTGTCGACCGCTTTGGTCTTTACTGGGCACCGTTGGTGGTGACTGAGCGACGAGTCCGCCGCGTCGCCGGGATTGACCCAATCAAAGACCCCGTTCTCAGAAGAGATTGCGGAATGTCCGCCTTGACAGCACCCCCCTCCCGGTGCTTTGATGCCCGGACCGTGGTTGGTGCCATGTGAGTGGCACGCCGGTAGACGCGGGGCCACCCGAAGGTTCGTGTGGCCAAGGACTATGAGAGGAATGTCAGATGGATCAATCCGAGAAGTTCGGTGAAGCGTCGTTTATCCGGAAGGTGGCGAGTCGCCAGTATTCGCGTCGTGATCTGACGAAGCGAGCGGCGGTGCTCGGTGTCTCGCTCCCGGCGCTGAGTCTGGTCGGCGGCAGAGTGGAAAGGGCAGCAGCGCAGGGGGCCGAGCCCTCGGGCAAGATCACACTCGCGATGACGGTCGAGCCGGACACACTGGAAAACTGGCGGGCCTACAGCACCGATGGTCATCCGGTCCTGCGCAACGTCCAGGAAGCGCTGCTGAACCGTGATCCGGAGACCAACGAGTTGATCGGCGAGCTGGCGACGAGCTGGGAACCGATCGAGGACGTGACCTGGCGCTTCAAGCTGCGCGAAGGCGTCACCTTCCACAACGGTGACCCCTTTAACGCCGAGGTCGCCGCCTTTGGCATCAACTACACGTGGTCGCCCGAGAACAACTTCCAGATCTACCAGTACGTCGGTCCGGACATGAACGCCACCGTTGTCGATGAGTACACCATCGACGTGACGACGGAGGCTCCCGACCCGATCCTGCCGTCCCGTCTCTATTTCTCGCCAATTCCAAACATGAAGCAGGTCCAGGAACGGCCGGAAACGCTGCCGGATCAGCCGATTGGCACTGGTCCGTATAGATTCGTCGAGTGGAACCGCGGACAATACATCTTGCTCGAGGCGTACGAAGACTGGTGGGGCATCGGCGCCGTCGACGCGTATGGCGAGCGGAGCATCCAGGAAGCCGAATTCGTCTTCCGGGAGGAGTCGGCCGTCCGGGCCGCGATGGTCGTGGCCGGTGAGGCTCAGCTTGCTCGTTTCCTCTCGCCGGAGGATTGCGAGACGACGCCACAATGCTTGACCGTCTCCAGTGTGGAGACGATTTTCCTCCGGCTCGACACGATGCACCCGGCGATGAAGGACATCCGCGTCCGGCAGGCGATCGGGCTTGCCGTTGATAAGCAGACGATTGCCGATCAGCTGTTTGGCGGTGGTGAGCCGGCCTCCCAGCTCGTCGGCCCGTCTGCGACCGGGTACAACCCCGAGCTCGAGCCCTATCCATACGACATGGAGCGGGCGAAGGAGTTGGTTGAAGAGGCCGCGGCGGACGGCGTCAACGTCGAGGCGCCGATCACCGTCGTGACGCGGCAGGGCATCTACCTCCGAAACGACGAGTTCGCCGAATATGTCGCCAACCAGCTCAACGAGATCGGGTTGAACGCGACGAGCGAAGTGATCGAGATCGCCCAGTACAACGAGCAATACGACATTAACTACCATGATGTTCCTGAGGATCGGGGCTGGATCGGGACGAACCCGCATGGCAACGAGATCATGGACGTCAGTAGCACCGCCCAGGCCTACTACAGCTGTGAGGGCGGCTCGTCGACCTACTGCGATCCCGCGCTCGACGAGAAGCTCGAGGCAGCGATCCCGTTGACCGGTGAGGAGCGCGAGGCGGCACTCCAAGAGGTCACCCGGATGTACTATGAGGCCTACGGCGCGATTCCGGTGATCCACATGCCGCTGAACTACGGATTGTCCGAAGACCTCCAGTGGCAGCCGCGTCTCGATGGGTTCATGCTCATCAAGGAGATGAGCCTGGCGTAGGCGAATCTCTCCCTCGATGCTCGCTCCAGCGAAAGGAGCGGGCATCGAGCCGGGCGTCCAGAGGATGTCTGGATAAGCGAAGCTAGGCGGTTGGGCAGAGGGCAGGGCCTGCCAAGCCTTGCGTATTCCGGTTATTCCGGAAGTGCGGCGCCGGCGAGAAGTAGTCTTTTCAGACTCCCTCGCGAACCGAGAGCTGCTCCCAAGGGGCCTCAACGGTAGGAGGATGTGTCGCCATCGCTCGCTATCTGATCCGGCGTCTTTTCCATTCCATCTTCATCTTGATCGGCTTGGTGATCGTCGTCTTCTTCGTGACGCACATGCTGGGCGATCCGGCGCGCCTCATGCTGCGTCCCGAGGCCACGGAGGAGCAGGTCCAGGCGCTGCGCGAATCGCTAGGGCTGGATGATCCCCTCCTGGTTCAGTTCGGCCGATTCATAGGCGGTATCGTACGCGGAGACTTCGGGGATTCGCTCTGGCAGCGCGTGCCGGCCCTCCCGATCGTCTTGGATCGCATCCCGGCAACGCTCTACCTGGCTGGGGTCACGCTGGTGGTCGCGATTCCGATCGCCGTGGTCCTGGGAATCATCTCGGCGGTCAAGCCGCGTTCGATGGCAGACCGGATCGTCACCGTTGTCTCGCTGACCGGAGTATCGACCGCCGATTTCTGGTTGGGCCTGATGTTGATCCTGTTCTTCGCGGTCGAGCTTGGCTGGCTCCCGACGTCAGGCTATGGCGGCGCCCAATACGTCATCTTGCCCGCGGCGGCTCTGGCGGTGCGGCCCATCGGTCGCGTGAGCCAAGTCGTTCGCAGCGCCATGCTCGAAGAGCTGAGCAAGGGCTATGTCACCACCGCAAGGTCAAAAGGTCTCGGCGAGCGGGTTGTCGTCTTCTACCACACGCTCAAGAACGCCGGCATCCCCGTCATCACCCTGGTCGGGGACGAGGCCGCGGCCCTCCTCAATGGCGCGGTGGTCATCGAGACACTTTTCGGCTGGCCGGGGGTTGGGATTCTCTTGATTCAGGCGATTGAGCGACGTGATCTGCCGTTGATCGAGGCCTCCGTCATCGCCATCGCGGTCATGATCGTGCTCGTGAATCTCCTGGTCGATCTGACCTATACGCTGCTCGACCCGCGAGTTCGGTACGGATGAGCGCCACGGGCAACGTCGCTCATCACGACCAAGACACCGCCGCGGCGCTGGGAGCGGGAAGCCGGCGTCCGCGCCGGAGCGCGCTCGCCGTCTACGGTGGCGCGCTGGTGCGGGACCCTGTGACGCTCGCGGCTGCCCTGTTTTTGATCGTGCTGGTCGCGTCGGCTGCCTTCGCCGGTCTGGTCGCGCCGTTCGACCCGGAGGAGCAGAGCCTGATGCTCCGGAATCAGCCGCCGGGCACGGAGTCGGAGGGCGCCATTCCGCATGTCCTCGGCACCGATCAACTTGGCCGGGACTTGCTGACCCGGCTCTTGTATGGAGCACGTATCTCGCTCGCGGTCGGTGTCGCCAGCGTCCTCTTCTCAGGGACGGTTGGGGTCATCCTCGGGCTCATCGCCGGATACTACAGGGGCGTTGTCGACGACATCATCATGCGACTCGTGGACACGCAGATGGGCTTCCCCTCATTGCTGATGGCGCTTCTCGTCCTCTACGTCCTCGGGGCCGGCGTCTGGAACGTCATTTTCGTGCTCGCGGTGACCCGTTGGATGGTCTATGCCCGGGTGACGCGAGGGCTCGTCCTCTCGCACCGGGAAATGGTCTTCGTCGAGGCGGCGCAGGCGGTGGGCTGCAGCGACCGGAGAATCCTTTTTCTCCATATCCTGCCGAACTTGATCTCACCACTGCTGGTCCTTGGCACACTTGAGGTCTCAAC
>DASYWB010000134.1:0-2593 GCA_035936495.1 Thermomicrobiales bacterium | reverse complement strand
CGTCGATGGCCTGCTGACCAACTTTCATCTGCCGAAGTCGACGCTCTTGGTGATGGTCAGCGCGCTCGCCGGCCGCGAGCGGACGCTGCACGCGTATCATGTGGCGATCGAGGAGGGGTATCGCTTCTTCTCCTTCGGCGATGCGATGCTGATCCTTTGATCGGCAAGCCAGTCACCCGCCGGGCCGAGAGCGACGAGGGAGGAAGACGGTTGGAAATGCCGAGCCGAGAGGCGACCTGGGACTTGGTCACCGAGTACGTCAACAGCGAAAGTCTGCGCCGCCATTGCTTAGCGGTTGAGACCGCGATGGCCGCCTACGCCGCTCGGTTCAACGAGGATCCCGCGCCCTGGGGCATCGTCGGGCTCGTGCATGATTTCGATTATGAGATCCATCCCACGGCCGAGGAGCACCCGGAAGCGGGCGTGCCGATCCTCCGAGAGCGCGGCTATCCGGAATGGGTCGTGCGAGCGGTTCGCAGTCACGCGGAGTACCTGGACGTCTCGCGTGACTCGCCACTGGAGAAATGCTTGTTCGCGGTAGACGAGCTGACCGGGTTCATCTCCGCGGTATCGCTGGTGCGGCCATCACGGGCCGTGGCCGACGTGACGCCCTCATCGGTGCGAAAGAAGATGAAGGACAAAGCCTTCGCGCGTGCCGTTGACCGTGATGAGATGCGTCGCGGCGCCGAAGAGCTGGGAGTGGATTTCGATGAGCATGTCCAGTTCGTCATCGATGCGATGGTGGCAAATGCCGAGGCGCTCGGCCTAGCGGGAGTGGAGCGCGCGGGTGCTTAGGCTCTGGCTCGCCGTTTGCGCGCTTGCGCTGATGTTGTCAGGTTGTACCGACGAAGAGAGTTCAGCCGATGTGGCCTGCTGGTCCAGTGATGACGTCGTCGCCCGAGACGCGGATGATCAGCCAGTACAGTGGGATGCTCCGCCGAATCAGGTGATCGATCCTGACGCGACGTACGAAGCGGTCCTTCAAACGTCGGAAGGGGAGATTACCTGGGAGCTGCTGACCGAGGCAGCCCCCGTGACGGTGAACAATTTCGTCTGCCTGGCCCGGGCTGGCTATTACGACGGCACGCCGTTCCATCGGATCCTCGATGGGTTTGTCATTCAAGGTGGCGATCCCACGGGGACGGGCACCGGTGGGCCTGGCTATCGATTCGAAGACGAGCCGGTCCAGGGCGAATACGAGGCGGGCGCGGTCGCCATGGCAAACTCGGGGCCGGACACCAACGGGAGTCAATTCTTCATCGTTCTCGATGACCTGCGGCAGACATTGCCGAAGAATTACAACTTGTTCGCGCGCGTTTCGGGAGGTCAGGATGTCGTGGAGGCTATCGCGAAGACGCCAACAAGCCCGGATGCGCGCGGCGAGGTGTCGGTTCCCGATCAGCCCGTTATCCTTGAGTCGGTAACGATCTCCGAGGTGGCCGAGTAGCTCCCGTCCGGATGTCGTCGTGAATGAGGGTGGTCGGAGACGGCACCGTTTGTCAGGTGGTCTCAGCCTATCGTCGAAAGGAATGGTTAGTGGCGAGTGCAAAGCAGTACGCGAAGCCCTTCGAGCAGAGCCTCGATCCGGCGAAAACGTACACGGCGACGTTGGAAACGAATAAGGGAACGTTCACCATCTCCCTCCTCCCCGAAGAGGCGCCGATCGCGGTCAATAACTTCGTCTCGCTCGCACGTGAGGGCTTCTACGACGGTACGCCGTTTCACCGCATCGTCTCCGGATTTGTGATCCAGGGAGGAGATCCCACCGGCACCGGGGCGGGCGGGCCGGGCTACACGTTCTCCGACGAGCCGGTGGGGAAGGACTACGAGCGTGGCACCGTGGCGATGGCGAACGCGGGACCAAATACGAACGGTAGCCAGTTCTTCGTGGTCCTAAAGGACCTCAGGGGCCAACTCCCTAAGAACTACACGATTTTTGGCGAGGTCACCTCGGGAATGGACGCCGTGGACGCCATTGCGGCGACACCGGTGCGACGTGGCCGGGGCGGCGAGAACTCGACGCCGACCGAGGCGGTGACGCTCGAGCGTGTGACCATCGAGGAAAGCTAAGGGCCGCCAGGGACGGCTTGAAGGATCGAGAGGATGTCTCTTGCGCTGAATCAGATAAGCCGGCTCAAAGCCCGCTGAGCGGTTAGCGACCAGGCTAGAAGCGACCACTCGGAGTTCGTATCGGGTACCGTGTGGAATGCGGAACCTCGGCGGCTGGAGACCAGGCGCGGCGCACCATGCCCCTTAAAATCCGGGTGATTCCTGGCGACGTCACCCGAGAGGGACCGTCTTTCCACCCGGCCAGTGAACGACAAAGGGGGGCACGGGATAGACGTGCGCTTCCCCCTCGTTGTCCATCGCAATCGCATCGAACTCGGTTTGCCGGGGAACGCGAGACGCCCGAGGGCGCTACGCGGCTTCCGCGAATCCGTCGCGGAGCGCCTCGTATTCCTTCAGCAACGTGATCCAGAATGACTCCCACCGCTCGACGTCGCCGCCCTGTTGCAGCGCCTGCTCGATGCGCGCGTATCCCTCCTCCAGGCGCTGTTCCAACATGGACAGTCGGGATTGAGTGCTGCTAGTC
>DASYWB010000133.1:0-26646 GCA_035936495.1 Thermomicrobiales bacterium | reverse complement strand
CTCTTCCTCGACCCAGAGCTCTTCACCCAGCGCCCCGAGGATGGCCTTTACCCGCGCCCGCTGAGTCGCGTCCACATCCGGGGTGGCTGTCCAAACGCTCATGCCCCGCCCTACTTGAGCCGGCGTGTTCGGCATCACCCGGACAATGGCGTCATGCCCCAACCCTTGGCTCAGCGTCGAAATGGAAGCCCCCGCGATCCCCGAGACCGCGACCTGCCGCGGCTCCAGACGGCCATGCAATTGTTTCATCACACCGCCCAGCACCTGCGGTTTTACCGTCAGCAAGACGAGGTCACCCTGTTCGACAGCTTCACGGTTGCTCTCGACCGTGCCGATCCCGAACCGGTGCGTGAGTTGGGCGCGCCGCTCGGCTCGGGGATGGCTCGCAACGATCTGACTGGGCGCGACCATCTCGCGGTTGAGCAACCCGGCCACCATCGCCTCCGCCATGACCCCCGCGCCCACGATAACGAGGCGCGCCCCGCGCAAAATTTCTTTGTCCGGCTCCTCGTGCGGCGCTTGCCCCACATCGCTCGCCATCTTGAGACTCCTCCGTGTTATCGCTCGCCCATGGATAGCGCTGTTGCCGGCGACAGGATCGTTGGCGCCGGGGCGCCTAGCGGCATCGCGCTTGCGGACCAACCCATAATTACCCATAAGACCAAGAAAGTGAGCGCCCGATGCCCAACCGGTTAGCGAACGAGACCAGCCCATATTTGCTCCAGCATCAGGATAACCCGGTCGATTGGTTCCCATGGGGAGCCGAGGCGCTGGCACGGGCGAAGGATCTCAATCGCCCAATCCTTGTCAGCGTTGGCTATTCAGCGTGCCACTGGTGCCACGTCATGGCCCACGAATCCTTTGAGAATGACCGCCTCGCGCGATTCATGAACGACCATTTCGTCAATATCAAAGTCGATCGAGAAGAGCGCCCGGACATCGATTCACTCTACATGTCGGCCGTCCAAGCGATGACCGGACATGGCGGCTGGCCCCTGAACGCGTTCCTCACACCGGAGGGCGTCCCGTTCTTCGGCGGAACGTACTGGCCGCCAGACCAGCGCATGGGTATGCCGTCGTTCATGCAAATCCTGGAAGGCGTCGCCGAAGCTTGGGAGACACGGCGCGACGACGTGAACACCAACGCCGCTCAATTACAGGACTTTCTGCAGCAGACAACCAGCGCCACGCCGGAGCTGGGCGATCTCTCGCTCGCCATTCTTGACGCCGCGTTTGACTCGATGGTCGGGCTCTTCGACCCGACATGGGGTGGCTTTGGCGGCGCACCGAAGTTCCCTCAGCCTTCCGCGATTGACGTCCTCCTCCGGCACGACCACCGCACGGGGGATGACCGTGCGGAAAACATGGCGCGACGAACATTGGACGCGATGGCCGCCGGCGGCATCTTCGACCATGTCGGAGGCGGGTTCGCCCGCTACAGCGTCGATGCTCAATGGCTTGTGCCCCACTTTGAGAAGATGCTCTACGACAATGCGCAGCTCGCCAGCGTCTACCTCACCGCCTCGTTGGCATTCGCCGAGCCACGCTATGCCAACGTCGCCAGGCGGACGCTCGACTACGTCGCTCGGGAGATGACTAGCCCGGAAGGCGGCTTCTATTCCGCTCAGGACGCGGACAGCGAGGGAGAGGAGGGCAAGTTCTACGTCTGGACGCCGGAAGAGATCGATGCCGTCCTCGGATCGGAGAGGGGGGCGCTGCTCCGCGCCTACTTCGCCGTCCAGCCGGGCGGCAACTTCGAGGGAAAGAGCATTCTCCACACCCCTCGTCCGCTGGAACAGGTCGCGGCCGAGCACTCCGTGTCGCCGGACCATCTGCGTTCAATCGTCGACACGGCCATCCCTGAGCTCTATGCCTCTCGGGCCGAACGCGTCTGGCCGGGACGCGATGAGAAACAGCTCACCAGTTGGAATGGTCTCATGCTCAAGGCGTTTGCCGAAGGCGGCCGCATTCTGGATCGAAGCGACTTCACGGAGATCGCGGCCACGAATGCACGGTTCATCCTCGATCATCTCGAACGCGACGGCCGGCTCCTCCGCTCATACAAGGACGGCCGGGCACACCTCTCCGCGTACCTTGAGGACTACGCCTTCTTCATCGACGGTCTGCTCGCCCTCTACACGACGACACTGGATCGACAATGGATCGATCATGCGCTGCGGCTCACCGACACCATGGTCGAGGAATTCTCCGAGCCTGAGAGCCCGCTCCTCTTCGATACGGGCAAACACCATGAGCAGCTCGTTGCTCGCCCGCGTGACATCCAGGACGGCGCCACGCCGTCTGGCAACTCGGTCGCGGCCAGCGTGCTCTTTGACCTGGCAATATTGACCGGTCGCGATGACTTTCGCGCCCGCACGGCCGCTATTCTCCAGGCGCTCGCGAAGCCGATGGCGGAATACCCGACCGGCTTCGCCCGCTTCCTGACCGTCCTCGACAGCTACCTGGCCACACCTCGCGAGTTGGTGCTTGTGAGTGATCAGCGCTCCGATGACTTCCAACAGCTGTACACGGTCGCCGCCCACCGGTATGAGCCGCACCTCCTCATCGCCCGCGCCGATCCGGCGGACCCGACGTTAGAAGCGCTGCTCCCGCTCGTCGCGAACCGCCCCGTGAAAGATGGTCGAGCAACCGCCTACCTCTGCGAACGCATGGCCTGCCTTCCCCCAGTGACGGAGCCGGCCGATCTCGCCATCCAGCTCGACCAAGGTACGGGCATCGTCTGGTCGGATGTTTAATCAGCCCCCGGCCGAGTGGCCGGGGGCTCACACCTATTGCTTTCGCTGAACGTCGAACAAGTCGGAGGCGCGGGTGCTGAAACCCGGGAGCACCGCGCCGCCATCCAAGACGTCCGTGGCGAGCAGCTCGCGCGCCGGCTCATCCGGCAGATGGACCGTGACCGACTGCTCCCTCGGCCAGAGGACCCAGACGGCCTCGGACCCCGCGTCGATATAGTTCCTCACTTTCGCGTGCACATCCTCGGCACGGTCATGCGGCGACACGATCTCGACTGCCAGATCAGGCGGCCCGGGCCAGAATCCTTCCGGGAATCCTGTCAGAGGGACTCGGCGCCACGACACGAACGAAACATCGGGTATGCGGAGCCGGGGTGGATCGCTTGCGAGAATGAAACCAACACCGTCATGAAGCACAATGCCGAGGTTGTGCTCCTCGACAAACGTATACAGCAGGCGATAAAGCAGAGCTGAGATCAAACCGTGAACGACGCCAGCGCCCGGCACCTCGATCAACTCCCCGTCTACCAACTCGAAGCGTACGCCAGGTTTCTCGGGCATCTCCCAGAGGTCTTCTATCGTTGTCAGGTGCTTGACGCTCATGGCCCCACCTCGCCGTGCTCGTACCGTTCTCGCTGATACCTCTCGTGGGAGTCTACGCCTTCCCAACCGTGTTTCGCAGCACGCCCACGCCGCCGACTTCGACCTCGATAGTGTCGCCCGGTTTCATTGGCCCAACCCCTTCCGGGGTGCCGGTCAGAATCACATCGCCGGGATTCAGCGTCATGACTCCACTGACGAAGGCGATCAGAAAATGCGGATCGAAGATCATATTGCTGGTCTTCTGCGACTGGCGAACCTCACCGTTCAGGCGAGACTCCACCTTGATGTCGCCGCTCATGAGATCGAACTCCGTCTGAACGGATGGACCGAGCGGACAGTAGGTGTCATAGCCCTTCGCCCGGACCCATTGGCCGTCCTTCTTCTGGAGCACGCGGTCAGAGACGTCGTTCGCCGCGGTAATGCCCAGCACATAGTCGCTCGCCCGGGCTTCTTCCACGTTTCGAGCTTCGCGACCGATCACGATGGCCAGCTCCGCCTCGTAATCGGTCGCGTTTTGCGGGTTTGCAACCTTGATCTCATCGCCATCGCCGATCAATGCCGAGCCGGGCTTCATGAACATCACCGGCTCATCGGGCACTTCCCGGCTGGCGTCGTTTTCGGTGACGTGCGCGGCGTAGTTCAACCCGATGCAGACGATCTTGCCCGGCACGATTGGCGGCAACAGCGTCAGCTCGGTCACTTGCCCGACCGCGTCCCCGGCCCGAAGCCCTGAGAACGGATCGCCCGAAGCGGAATGGACAGTCTCGCCTTCCAACACGCCGTATTGCGCCGTTCCCGTTCGATCCTGATACCGTACGAATTTCATCGACTCCCTCTCCCTCTACCAAGACGCGCCCACCTTGTCCACGTCGTTCGAACCGGGGCGCCGCATTCTACCCCCGGACGCCTCGGTGCGCGAGGCCGTGCCGATTCCATCGTTTGGTGGCGGTGCCCGATGCCCGTCAGGCAGGGCTACCGTTCCGGTACAGCGGACACGCGGTAGAATCCGTGAGACGCTCACGTCCGGCTCCACCGGGTCCGGGCCATCTCCACCGATTTCGCATTTGCACGAAAACCGGGGGTCCCTGCCAATGCCAGACCTCTTGCTACGGCTCGACGAGGATGACGGCGAGCGCGCTCGCCCTCCCGCGCCGGAGGACCAGGCGCTCGCGCTCCTGCAACGAGCTGACATCACCGCCGCCCGCCTCATTCCGTGGGGATCGAACTATACATTCGGCGTCGCCCTCATCGACGAGGATGGGTCCGAATACTTGGCGATCTACAAGCCACGGGCCGGGGAGGCGCCACTCTACGACTTTCCGGATGGCACCCTCTTCCGGCGCGAAGTCGCGGCCTACGTGGTGAGTCATCATCTGGGCTGGGATATCGTGCCCCCCACGGTCATTCGCGAGGGACCGAACGGCATCGGGAGCTTGCAGCTCTATGTCGAGCCGGACACCGACGCCAGCGATCCCAGCCGCTTCTGGAGCCAGTGTCTCCCCGCTATCGAGCGAATCGTCCTCTTCGATCACCTCACGAATAATGCCGACCGGAAGCTCGGGCACTGCCTGCGAGACATCCGTGGCAAAATCTGGGGCATCGATCACGGGCTGACGTTCAACACCTTCCCGAAACTTCGTACCGTGCTCTGGCAATTCGTCGGTGATCCCATCTCCCCCGCGCTGTTGAGCGATCTCGAGCGGCTCCATGAGACTGCGCCGGAGCTGAGGGCGGAACTCGCACCGTTGCTCTCTCGCGCCGAAATCAACGCGTTTTTTACCCGTGCCAGCACCCTCAGCCAGCATGGCGTCTATCCTCAGTTACATGGCCGCCGTAATGTGCCCTGGGGCTGGTGGTGATCGTCTCGCCACGCGATCGGCCGCGGCGTCAGGGGGCGCGCTGACATGGTGTACCTCAATCGCCTGATCTCAACGATCGATGCTCACGCCGGGGGCGAGCCGCTCCGGATCGTGACCGGCGGTCTGCCACCGCTTCCCGGGAGGACCGTTCTGGACCGCCGCACGTACCTGCACGATCATCATGATGATCTTCGCCGCCTCTTGCTCTTCGAGCCCCGAGGCCATGCCGATATGTACGGTGCCATTCTGACCCCGCCTGATAGCGGTGACGCCGATTATGGCGTCATCTTCTTGACGAACGAGGGCTACAGCACGATGTGCGGCCACGGCATCATCGCCCTGACCACCGCTCTGCTGGAGACGGGCGCTTTCCCATGCTCGCGGCCGGAGACCATCGTGACCTACGACACGCCTGCCGGCAGGGTCGTCGCCAGGGCAATGATCGAGGATGGCAAGGTGGTGAAGGTAGCCTTCGAGAACGTGCCAGCCTACCAGTGCGCCACGGGTACCGACGTGGATGTCGTGGGCCGCACGGTGCCCGTTGACGTCGCCTGGGGCGGCGCCTTCTACGCCCTGGTCGAGGCCCAGGACCTTGGGGTTGATCTCACTCCTGAAAGCATCTCCGATCTCATCCGGTTAGGCATGGAGGTCAAGCGAGCCATCTCCAATGCCATGGATATCCGGCATCCCCATGATCCTCGTCTCTCGAGCCTCTACGGCACCGTTATCTCTGGACCGGCACACGACGCGGCCTCTCACGGCCGCAACGTCACGATCTACGCGGACGGAGCGGTCGACCGGTCTCCCTGTGGCACGGGGACATCCGCCAAGCTCGCGGTCCTCCACGCGGCTGATCAGCTTGGTATGAACGAGCCCTACATCCACGAGAGCATCATCGGGACGACCTTCGAGGGCCGCGTGCTGGGAGAAATCGAGGAAGCTGGCTATCCCGCGGTCCGCACGGAGATCGCCGGCCGGGGTTTTCTCACCGGCTTCCACCAGTTCGTTCTTGACCCCGACGATCCCACGGCACCTGGCTTCTTGATCAGATAGCTCCACCGCCTTCCACCATACCCGGGATTGTGATAACCTTCGCAATCGAACAACAGTCGAGGGGGAGCTCGGTGGCCGACCAGATCACGCCCGAGCAGCGAGAGCAGCTGAGCGCCGTTGGTGCGGCCTCGGGACTTGGGTGCGCGATTGTCGTCACACTGCTCCTCTTCATCGGTGGCGGTGTCGTCCTTGATCAAACCCTAGGCACGGCGCCGGTCTTCATCCTGATCGGCGTGGCGGTGGGCTTGTTAGGAGCAGGGTATCAGCTCTGGGAGCTATCCCAAATCGGCCGAAAAAACCGGCCCGCGCCACCGATTACACGCGGTTTGGCCAAACTGTCACGGCCCGTCGCCGGGAACCGAACGTCACGGAGCCCGCGACAGGTCGAGACCGATCGGAAGCACACGGAGGAGTAGCGCCCAGACATGGAAGTCCACGTCGAGCTCGCGGCGGAAACGCTCTTCCACGTTGGTCCCGTCCCGGTCACGAATTCCATGGTGACGATGTTTCTCGTCATGGGGTTCATCCTGCTCGTTGGCTGGCTGATCGCGCGCAATGCGAGCCTGATTCCCGGTCGGGTCCAGGGTGCATTCGAGAGTGTCGTCGAATTCTTGCTCAATCTGGTCGAGGCCACCGCCGGTAAGCGGGCAGGGCGCCGGATCTTCCCCTTGGTCGGCGCGCTCTTCATCTTCATCATCGTCGCCAACTACTCGGGCTTGCTGCCTGGCGTCGGCACCATCGGCTTCTATGAATCACACGCGATCGAAGAAGGCCTCCAAGAGTCAGGCGAGGAAGTAACCGTCCCGGATGCGGATGTCGTTCCCGATCTCACCCAGGAGGAGCAGGCTGACGAACAACAGGCTGTGGTCGAGGGGGAAGAAGTCGCGGCCGAGGCGGAACACGGCGAGGAGCGCGTCCTCGTGCCGTACTTCCGCGCACCCAACGCCGACCTCAACATGACGCTCGCGATGGCGCTGCTCACCTTCACCGTCGTCCAGGTCGCGGGCATCGCGGCGCACGGTGTCGGGGGACGCATCAAACACATGGCCGATCCGCCGTTCCTCTTTCCCATCGAGGTGATCTCGGAGTTCTCGCGCATCATCTCACTCTCGGCCCGGCTCTTCGGAAACGTCTTCGCGGGCGAGGTGCTCTTGGCCGTCATGTACGCGCTCGGCGCCGCTATCCGGGTGGCCATTATTCCACTCGCCTTCCCGGTGGTCTTCCTCCTGGCAGAGTTGCTCTTCGGTGCGATCCAGGCCCTCGTCTTCGCGCTCCTCACGCTGATCTACATCACACTGGCCACCGCGGGCGTTCACGACGAGGCCGGCCATGTTCACGACGAAGAGACGCATACCGAAGGCGCGCATGGGCTCGGCAATGTTCCGGCTCGCGCGCATGGGTAGCATTGGCATCCCGCGGCAACTGCCCCCACACGGCGGCCGGACGAGGTCTATCATGATGTGATCGCGAGACACCGGCGCGTGCGGGCGCCGATTCAGACCAAGCATCCGATCAACTGAATCGGGGAGGGACAGCGGTGGGCTGTCCTGAGGCAACAGGCAGAGCGCCCGAGACGAATGTCCAGGTGCAAGGGAGGGAAGCAACGTGGACGCGGAAGCAGTACCATACATCGGCGCGGCGATAGCCATTGGGTTGGGCGCGCTCGGTCCTGGTCTTGGTATCGGCATGGCAGTCCGTGGCGCGATGGAAGCGCTCGGCCGCAATCCTGAGGCAGCCGGTGACATCCGGACGACGATGATCATCGGTGCCGCGCTGGCTGAGGCCGTCGCCATTTACGCGTTCGTGATCGCGATCATCATCCTCTTCGTCTAGGTCAAAAGCGGTGAGACGGCAGCGCATGCGAATGCTGCCATCTCACCGCGACCGGCGGCAGGGTGGTTTCACATCGACGGAGTACCGGCACTATGGAAGCGCTGGATCAGCTTGGCATCAATGGCTGGAATCTCATTGTTCAGCTCGTGGCCTTCATGCTCTTTATCTACTTGCTCTGGCGCGTCGCGCTCGGCCCTATCGTGCGCGTCCTGGATCAGCGGTCCGACCGTATCCGCGACAGCATGGAGGCCGCGCAGAAGATGCAGGCCGAACTCCAAGCGACGGCGGCTCGAAACGAGGAAGTATTAGCCGAGGCCCGGCGCGAGGGCCAGCAGATCATTGCCAACGCCCGGGAGGTGAGTGACGCAACCATCGCCCGGGCCCGGGAGGAGGCCGGCCAGCAGGCCAACGAGTACCTGGCGCGGGCCGAGGACACCCTCCGTCAGGAGACAGCGCTCGCCCGTCAGCAACTGCGCCAGGAGATCGCTGATCTGGCCGTCACCGCGGCGGGCAAGATCGTTCGTAAGGAGCTTGATCCGGCGAGCCAGACCCGTCTGATCCAGGAAACGCTGGCCGAAGCCAGCGCCGGTCCGAACGGAGCGCGCGCGGATACGCCGCCAAGCCCGGCGCCGGCGGTCTAAAGATACGAGTAATCCATTCTCCTTAAAGTTTGACGATCAGATGGACCATGACTGCGGCTGATGGAGCGCGAGTCCCGGAGGAAATGATGGCAAGCGGTGCCGCCAAGCGCTATGCGCAGGCTGTCATGCAAGTGGCCAAGGCACAAGGCACGCTTGATGCCTGGCAGCGCGATCTCAATGTGTTAGCCGGGGCGGTTCAGCAACCAGGCATCCACGGGTTCTTACAGAGTCCCAACGTCGAGACGGAGCACAAGCGCCAATTGTTAGAGCGTGCGCTGGCGGATGCTCAGCCTGAAGCACGCAATCTCGCCAAGATGCTCTTGGAGCGAAACCGTCTCGACATCATCCCCAAGCTGGTTGACGCCTTCACCGAAGCTCGGATGGCCGCGCAGGGTATCGCGGTCGCCGACGTGACGACCGCCGAGCCGTTGAACGACGTGGATCAGCAGGTCGTGCGTTCCCAGCTTGAAGCGATGCTTGGCAAACGGGTTGAGCTGAGGATGCATACTGATCCCTCGATCATCGGCGGCATCATCGCCCGGGTCGGCGACAAGCTCATCGACGGCTCCGTCATCAACCAGCTCCGGCGCCTTCGGAACCGCTTAGCGACCGGCACGGCATAATCTGGCGGTAACCGGCAGTAGCCGAAAACGCCGCGAACAGGCGACAATAGGATAAGCAGCATCGACCCGGCGTTGGAAGCAACGCTGATAGATGAGATCGGCAGCTTCGCGATCACGTAACGGCGGCCAAGGCGGCCGCGAGAGGAACTCAACACATGGTTGCCCGCGCGACAGAAATCGGCGATATCCTTAGGCAGCAGATCGTCAACTTTGAACAACAGATGACCATCACGAACGTCGGTACGGTTATTAGCGTCGGCGACGGCATCGCCAGCGTCTATGGCCTCAGCGATGTCATGGCCAGCGAGTTGGTGGAGTTTACGAAGACCGGCACCATCGGCTTCGCGTTCAACCTGGAGGAAGACAGTGTCGGCGTTATCGTCCTCGGCGATTACCTCGAGATCGAGGAAGGCGACGAGGTCCGTGCGACCGGCCATGTGGCATCCGTGCCCGTGGGCGATGCACTGATCGGGCGCGTGGTGGATGCGCTCGGCCGCCCCATCGACGGCAAGGGGCCAATCCAGACGGATAAGACGCGCCCGATCGAGCGCGTTGCCCCCGGCGTTATCGCCCGTGAGAACGTCGATACCGCGCTCCAGACCGGTATCAAGGCGATTGACGCGATGATCCCTATCGGCCGGGGCCAGCGGGAGCTCATCATTGGTGACCGCCAAACGGGGAAGAGCGCGATCGCGGTCGACGCGATCATCAACCAGAAGCATAGTGACGTCATCTGCATCTACGTGGCCATCGGTCAGAAACGCGCCCAGGTGGCGCAGACCGTCCGTATCCTCGAAGAGAACGGGGCCATGGATCACACCATCGTGGTCGCCGCCGCCGCCGCCGATCCGGCTCCACTCCAGTTCATCGCGCCATTCGCCGGCACGTCGATGGGCGAGGAGTTCATGGAGACCGGCCGCGACGCCCTCATCGTCTACGATGACCTCTCCAAGCACGCCCAGGCCTACCGCGAGGTCTCGTTGCTGATGCGGCGCCCACCAGGACGCGAGGCCTACCCCGGAGACGTCTTCTACCTTCACTCTCGCCTGCTGGAGCGCTCGGCGCGCCTTTCCGAGGCGAACGGCGGCGGATCACTGACCTCACTGCCGCTCATCGAGACGCAGGCGAGCGATGTCTCCGCCTACATTCCGACGAACGTCATCTCGATTACGGACGGTCAGATCTATCTGGAGCCGGATCTCTTCTACGCTGGCGTCCGCCCGGCCATCAACGCCGGCCTCTCTGTCTCCCGCGTCGGTGGCGCGGCCCAGATCAAGGCCATGCGCCAAGTCGCCGGCCGCATGCGCCTCGACCTGGCCGGCTTCCGGTCCCTGGCCGCCTTCGCCCAATTCGGCACCGAGGACTTGGATCCCGCTACCCGGAACCAGATCGACACCGGCCAGCGGCTCACGGAGATCCTGAAGCAGCCGCAATACCAACCGATGGTCGTCGAAGAACAGGTCGCCGTTCTCTGGGCCGCGACGAACGGCATGCTCTCCGATGTGCCGGTCGACCGCGTTCGAGAGTTCGAAACCGGCTATCTCGACTACCTGCGAACCTCTCACCCTGGCATCTTGAACCGGATTGCCGAAGAGAAGGCGCTCAGCGATGAGTTGATCGCTGAGCTTCGCCGCGCGACCGAGGAGTTCAAGACCATGTCACCGTTCGCCGAGAAGAGGCCGGTGATGGCTGCGGCTGCCGACTAGCCGCCGCGTCGTATCGCTGACCACAAGGAGCCCCGGGTGCCGTCAACACGTGAGATCCGACGCCGCATTCGCAGCGTTCGTAATATGTCCCAGATCACGCGAGCGATGGAGATGGTCTCCGCGTCGAAGATGCGCCGTGCCCAGCAGAGCGTGCTCGCCAGCCGCCCCTACAGCGAGCGATTGGAGGAGGTCATCGCCGATCTCTCTTCCATCGAGGTTGACGCCGACGAGATGGCGCGCTTTCCGCTCCTCGAGCAGCGTGAGGTCAAGGCATCCGCGGTGCTCCTCATTACCCCGGATAAAGGGCTGACCGGCGCGCTCAACTCCAACATCTTGCGCCGGGCCACCCGCTATATCGTCAGTGAGGCAAGTGCGCCTGTTGAGGTCGTCGCCGCCGGCAAGAAAGGCCGCGACTTCATGGTCCGCACGCGTCAGAATGTCGTCGCCGAGGTCACCGGGCTGGGTGACCGGCCCACGCTCGACGACATCCGACCCCTCGTCGAGGTTGCCATATCGGAGTTCGAGAGCGGTAAGGTCGACGCCGTCCATGTCGTCTTCGCCCGATTCATCAACACCTTGACGCAGGTACCGGAAGTACGACAGGTGTTGCCGATCACCCGGCCGGAGGGCGGGGGCACCTATCGCGACTACATCTTCGAGCCAGACCCACGGACGGTCCTCAACGCGTTGCTGCCGCGCTACGTTGAGGTCCAGGTCTACCAAGCACTCCTCGAATCGATCGCGTCCGAGCATTCGGCCCGAATGGTCGCCATGCGGAACGCCACGGAGAACGCGAAGGAGCTAGCTTCCGACCTGAACCTCTCCTACAACAAGGCGCGCCAGGCGCAAATCACCCAGGAGGTCGCGGAAATTGCCGCCGGGGCGAACGCCGCAACGGCAACGTAGGACGACAACGATCAGACTCGACGACGAACCAAACGCGGTCATGCCGCGAAGGAGAGATCATGGCCACCGGTACAGTCACGCAAATCTTGGGACCCGTCGTGGATGTCGAGTTTCCGTCCGACCAGCTCCCGGATATCTATAACGCCGTCGAGATCGGTCTCGACGGCGGCGGTCGCCTGGTGCTCGAGACCCAATATCACCTCGGCAACGACTCGGTACGAACCGTTGCCATGAGCTCGACCGAGGGCCTCCGCCGGGGCACCGAGGCGGTCGACACGGGTCAACCCATTACGGTCCCTGTCGGACCGGAGACGCTTGGCCGCATCTTCAACGTCATCGGAGAGCCCGTTGACGAACAGGGCCCGGTCGAAACGACCCTGAGCGCGCCTATTCACCGCCCAGCCCCCAGCTTCGAGGAGCAGGCAACCTCCATTGAGATGTTCGAGACGGGCATCAAAGTCATCGACCTCATTGCACCCTTCACCAAGGGTGGAAAGACCGGCGTCTTCGGCGGCGCGGGCGTCGGCAAGACCGTCATCATCACTGAGCTGATTCGGAATATCGCCTCGGAGCATGGCGGCTTCTCCGTCTTCTGTGGCGTGGGTGAGCGAACTCGTGAAGGCACCGCGCTCTGGGGCGAGATGCACGACTCCGGTGTGGTCGACAAGACCGTGCTGGTCTTCGGCCAGATGAACGAGCCCCCGGGCGCCCGCCTTCGCGTTGGTCTCACCGGATTGACCATGGCTGAGTATTTCCGGGACGAAGGCCGCGACGTGCTGCTCTTCGTCGATAACATCTTCCGCTTCGTCCAAGCTGGTTCCGAGGTCTCCGCGCTCCTCGGCCGGATGCCGAGCGCTGTTGGCTACCAGCCAACCCTGGCGACTGAGATGGGCCAGCTCCAGGAGCGGATCACCTCGACCAAGACCGGCTCCGTCACCTCCGTTCAAGCCGTCTACGTCCCCGCCGACGCCTACACCGACCCCGCCCCGGCCACCACGTTCGCCCACCTCGACGCGACCATCTCACTGGAGCGCGCGATCTCCGAGCGTGGCATCTACCCCGCGGTCGATCCGCTCGCCTCAACGTCCCGGATTCTCGATCCGCTGATCGTCGGCCAGGATCACTATGAGGTCGCCCGCGAGGTCCAGCGGGTGCTGCAACGCTACCGCGACCTCCAAGACATCATCGCGATCCTTGGCGTCGAGGAGCTCAGCGACGACGACAAGCAGACCGTCGCCCGTGCCCGCCGGATCGAGCGGTTCATGAGCCAGCCGTTCTTCACCGCCGAAGCGTTCACCGGAACGCCCGGTCAGTACGTCAGCCGGGACGAGACGGTCCGCTCCTTCAGGGAAATCCTCGACGGTAAGCATGACAACCTGCCCGAGCAGGCGTTCATGTACCAGGGCGGGATCGATATGGTGGTCGCTCGCGCCGAGGAAATGGCGGCCGCATCACGGTAGCGAGGGAAGTCATGGCAGGATCCAACAAGCTGAGTGTTGAGATCGTCACCGGAGAGCGCGTCGTCTTCACCGAGGACAACGTCGATATGGTGGTCGCACCGGGCGCGGATGGGTCACTCGGGATCCTTCCGCACCACGCGCCGCTCGTGACGCTGCTGGACAACGGCGAGCTGCGCATCACCAAGGGGGGGCAAGAGCACTCGCTCGTCGTCTTCGGCGGTTTCATGGAAGTGACCGGCGACAAAGTCATCGTCCTCGCTGACACGGCTGAGCGCGCCGAGGAGATCGATATCTCGCGCGCGGAGATCGCGCGCCAGCAGGCTGAGGAGAGTTTGCGGCGACGCGGTCAGGGTGGCGATCTCGACATCGAGCAGGCCGATATCGCGCTTGCTCGCGCGGCGGTCCGGCTGCGCGTCGGGCAGCGCCGGGGAGGCCGCCGGTCCTCCGGCCCCGGCATGGGCGGGGAGCGCCAAGGTTAATCAGCGGGCTGGTCCCTCCCAGGCTTGGGTGACGCGAGGCATCCGCCCAACGCCAGCCCCTGAAGGGAAAGCCACGATGAGCATTGCCACACCACCCATCGCCACCGACCGTGTGATCCGTGTCCAGGGCGGCAACCCGCTCCGTGGTGACGTCACCATTGGCGGCTCGAAAAACCTCGTGCTGCCCGCGCTCGCGGCGTCACTCCTGACTCCCGAGCCGTGCATCTTCGACAACGTGCCGTGCATCGAGGACACCCGGACGATGCTCCGGTTGCTCCAAGAGATCGGGGCGGCCGTCGACCCCGACCCTTCCCGTCTAGATTTCCTCGAAGCGCTCCAGCCTCACCGGCGAGTGATGATACATTGCGCGGAAATTGCCACTACCGACGCCCCCGACGCATTAGCCCGCGCCATTCGCGCCTCATTTCTCGTCGTTGGACCTTTGCTGGCTCGCATGGGTAGCGCCTCGGCTCCCGCTCCCGGCGGCGACATGATCGGCGCCCGACCTTTAGATGTCGCCATCCGTGCCTTCAAGGCGCTGGGCGCGGAGCTCGTCGAACACACGCCTGAGCGCGTAAGACTGGCCGCCGACCGCCTCGTCGGCTCGCAACTCTATCTTGACTACCCGAGCCATACCGGAACCGAAAACTTGCTGATGGCTGCCGTCCTGGCCAGCGGGACCACGACCATCATCAATGCCGCCTGCGAACCCGAGGTCGTGGCCTTTGGCAAGATGCTCAACCGGATGGGCGCCAGCATCTGGGGCCTCGGCTCTCCGAATATCACCGTTGAAGGCGTCAGCCGGCTCAGTGGGGCGTACGAGTCGATCCTCCCCGACCGCCTCGTCGCGGGCACCTACGCCATCGCCGCGGTCCTCACCGGCGGCGAGCTGACGGTTCGTGGCGTCCGCGCCGGAGACCTGCTTCCCGTCACCCAAAAACTGCGGGAGGCTGGAGCCACTGTCTTCGTCGACAATGATGTCATGTTTGTCCGCGTGGGCGAGAGCCTTCGCGCGGTCGACGTCCAGGCCCTGCCCTTCCCCGGCTTTCCAACCGATCAGCAAGCCGTCTTCGCCGTCCTCCTGACTCAAGCGACGGGCATCTCCCGCATCCACGAGCGCGTTTTCGAGGATCGCTTGCGCTACGTCGAAGATCTCAACCGGATGGGATCGAACATCCGTATCGATGACCTCGGAGTCCGTGCCGAAATAACAGGACCGACGCGACTGCACGGTGCCGATGTCAACGCGCGTGATATTCGCGCGGGCGCAGCCCTGGTCTTGGCGGGCCTCGTCGCCAGCGGCGAGACGCTTATCCGTGACTGTCACCACCTTGATCGTGGTTACGAGGCCTTGGTCCCGACGCTACGAAATCTGGGAGCGGACATCAATGACGTTGAAGCGGGTGAGGCCTAGTGGTGCATAGGCGTGATCCCGTTTGAAGCGGTCTCCGCCCAAACTTCTCCGGTGGCGTAAGATACCAGTGACCGCGGGCGCGGTACCGGTGAGCATCTTGGTAATCCTTCGTAGAGGACGGGGCGTGCCTTCACGCATTCTCGTGGTTGAGGACGAACCGAACGTCGCGGACGTGATCGAAGCCGTTCTCGTCTCGGAGGGATACATTGTCGCCATCGCCCGTGATGGCGCCGAAGGGCTGTCCTTGGCTCTCGACTGGCATTCCGACCTGATCCTGATGGACGTCATGCTCCCCATCATCGACGGGACAACCCTCATCAAGCGCCTGAAAGGCGACCCCCGCACCGCTCACATCCCGATCATCGCGATGTCGGCGGGAGCAAACATCCGCGCTCAGAGTGGAGACCTGCATGAAGCAGACGGTGCGCTCGCCAAGCCGTTCGACATCGACGCCCTCCTCGGCCAGGTGGCCCTGGTTCTCGCCCGCCATCACACTCCATCGAACTAGCGGGCAGGCGGCATAGGGCTTCTCTTCTGAACCGTTTGGTGCGGCTGGGACCAACGGTGCCGGCGTCGGGGCCGACCATGTCCGTGTTCGGGAGCGAAGGGCTGGGATCCCCGAGCTCAGTGAGGGCCGCGCGCCGCCGGTCGCACAGCCTCCCTTCTACAGGATTCGGCCGGACTCCGTCTCGCGGCGACCCGCGCTGCGGCGGACCGCGTCCCGCTCCCTGGTGCTAGACTGAACCGCGGTCATCTAATCCAGCGGAGTTTCCCATCGATGGCGCGTATCGAGATCACACTGTCGCGCGGTGAGGCGCGGAATATCGCCGTCGCGGCTCAGGGCTTAGACCGACGCCCTCGCGGCCGTGTCACCAAAGACCGGATTCGTTCCCTCATCGATCACCTCGGGTGCATCCAGCTCGACACCATCAGCGTCATCTCCCGCTCTCACGAAACGGTTGTCTGGAGCCGTCTCGGGCCCTACAACCGGGTGCTGCTTGCCGAGCTCCACTACCCCGACCGCTACGTGATGGAATATTGGGCGCACGCCGCCGCGCTCGTACCCATCTCCTTCTTCCCGCTCTTTCGGCGGACCATGGAACGATACCGCGAGCAACATGCCTGGGCCCGAGACAATCGGGAACTACTCGATCGCGTCCTGAGTCGTGTACGTGAGACTGGCCCGCTCCGCTCGTCTGACTTCGCCCGTCCGGACGGACCGCGACCGGAAGCGTGGGACTGGTGGGGTGGGAAACCCGACCGCCGCGCGCTCGACGCGCTCTGGACGATGGGTGATCTCATGGTGCTCAAGCGAGACGGTTTTCAACGCACCTACGAGGTCACCGATCGCGTCTTGCCAGACGCCCATGGCGAACCACCGCCTCCGCTGGAAGCACAGCACCTCGCGTTCACGCGCGTCGCCCTTGGCGCTCTAGGCATCACAACCGCGCGGTGGACGGCGGACTACTTCCGCACCGGCGGCCGCCCCCATGTCCCGCCAGCCGCCGCCGCCCGCGCGCTCGACACGCTCATCGAGGCAGGGCAAGCCATTCCCGTCGCGATCGAGGGCATCCCTGCCCGCGCCTGGCTTGCCTCGGAACAGCTCGCGCTGCTCGAACAGCTTCGCGCCGGACGCCAGCAGCCAACTCTTACCACCCTGCTCTCGCCGTTCGATAACCTCATCTGGTACCGACCTCGCACCGCCGAGCTCTTCGGGTTCGACTACCGTCTCGAATGCTATACACCGGCCCCGAAACGTCTCTATGGATACTATTCCCTCCCGATCCTGCACCGCGGCCGCCTGATCGGCCGCCTCGACCCCTCCTACGACCGCCGCACTCGCGTACTGACGATTAGGAGCCTGCACCTGGAGACCTGTATTCGCCTTTCGGACGCTATCGCCCGCGCGATCGCGGGGGCTCTCCGTGATCTTGCCCAATTCCTCGGCGCCAGCGACATCGTGCTGATCTTCAGCAATCCCCCGGACGTCGCCTTGAGGATCCAGCGAGAGATCTCCTAACGGGTATGTGGAGACACAGTTCGTCTCGTCCGACGCGGCCCCTTATGCGACATGTCGATACGTGGTGCTGGCAGCGCCGCATCCCGGACGTCGCCACTCGGGCCGTGGAGACCGGCGCTTGGATCATTCACCGCAGGGCCGAGGCCATCACGATCCGCTGGCCGTTCACGATGTCCGACGCCTGCTCCAAGCTCACGTACCTTTACCCCGTCCTCGAACCCGTCATATCACGCCATCGTCAGCGCGAGGCCATCCAGCCCGCGCTAACGATGGCCGGCTGCGACCGGCGCCATGGCGAGGCTCCGCGTGAATCACCAACTGATCAAGCGCCGGGACACGCTGCCGCAGTCCCTGCTCGATGCGCTCGGTTCGCCGGTGAATCTCACCCATCGGCACCGATGGCGGGAAGTCGCAGTGTAGGGTGGCATCCCAGCCCGATGCCGCGGAGGGGTAGAGGCGCACCTCGCGGCAGTGCGCGTCTGCGTCGATCTCAGCAACAGCCTCCTGAATTACTGCCACGATCTCGGGGTGGTCAGCGCCCATCTCGCGTCGTTGACTAGGGTCAGGCGTAGCCACCTCGATGTGCGTGTCCACCCGCCGCAATTGCGGGTTGTCTTCCTTGAGCACTTCGACCAGCCGATGCGCCAGCGCGTGCGCCTCGCCTAGCGTCAGTTGGGGCTCGACCTCGACGTGAAGTGACGCTTCGAGATGATCGCCCACGCGATAGACCTGCTCATGATGGGAGCGGACACCCATCTGCAAGGCGATGGCACGGATGGCCTCTATGGCCGTTTCAGCCTCCGGTACCGCGGGCTCGACGTGCACGACGGTCTCTGCCCGCGGCTCGACCGATCGGAGGGCTGCCTCTATTCGCTCGGCCACCTCGTGCGCTTCGGCCAGGCTCGCTGTCCGCGGCACGCTGACGACTACATCGGCGAGCAGGCGATGGCCCGACTCGCGCAGGCGAACGGGCCGGGACGCAACGACGCCTGGTACCAGGCTCGCCGCCCCAGTCATCCGTTCTTGGAGATCGGTGGGCGCGCGGTCGAGCAGCACGTCGATCGCACTCAGCGCGAGGCGGCCGCTCATCACGATGATGACCACCCCGACGACAAGCGCTGCCGCCGCGTCGCCCTTCATCAGGAAATCCAGGCCGTCAGTGAACTCAGCGTAGGCAGCAAGCGCGAGGCCGAGGATGACGACGGCGGAGCTGAACATGTCCGCCCGAAAGTTGAGTGCATCGGCCTCAAGCGCCCGGCTGTTAAACTTCCGCGCTGCCGCCGCGAGCATGCGAGAGCGCCAGAAGTCGACGCCGATGCTCGCCGCCATGACCGCAAAGGTCCAGATCGAGGTCTCGATGGCGACCGTCTCGAAGACGAGGCGCCGGATGGCCTCGTAGATGATCGCCCCGGCCGTGACGAGGAGCAGGATGCCCTGGATTGTGGCTGACAGATTCTCGACACGGCCATGCCCGTACGGGTGCTCGGCATCTGGGGGCCGGCCAGCGATGCGCACCGAGAAGAAGGTGATGATCGAGGCGATGGTATCCAAACCGGAGTGCGCCGCCTCCGAGATCAAGCCCAAGCTGCCCGTCAGGAGCCCCACGGTGAGCTTGAGCAGCGTCAACACGACCGCCGCGGCCACGGAGATGACCGTCACCTGGATCTTTTCCTGTTGATCCGTGTCGCTCGTCGCCATCGTGGCATGCTCTCTTCTGGTGCTCGTCGGCTCCGCGCCTGCCAGTGATCCGGGGCCGAGGAGAACTCGTCCAGGCGTGCGGCGCGGACGCTATCACTACCCATCGAAGCGATCGGTCTTGATGTCCTCGCTGGTGATGCTACCGCGCAAGAGCCCCGCTGTCCGCTGGACCATGCCGGGTGGGCCGGCAATATAGCTCATGGGTTGCCGCTCGGTGACATCCGACAGCAGCCCGTAGAGGCTCCTTTGGGTGAGGCGCCCGCCCCTCCCCGTGACAACGTCATGGACCTGAGGGAAGGGTAAGAGGTGCGGGTAGTGGACACCCCGCAGTGCCACGAATTGGCGCAGGATTAGTGGACGACTATGCTCAGCCACCTGAACGCCGGCGTATCGGGGTAAGCGTTGGGGCTTTCCGGACGCATGCGGCCGAAGCCCGTACGGGCACCTGATGGAGCAGACATCATGGAAGCAATACGGCACCTCGAACCGGAGGCCCGCGGTGGTAGCCCTGTACCACCACCGCGAGCCCCCCGCTCAATCGCTAACGAGCCCCGCGTATCGTGGGGTAGGCAGGCAAACTCACCGGTGACTCGGCGGCTGGGCCGGCAACTCGCTGGCCCAGCGCGACCATCGCCGTGCCGACGACGCGCCGCATCGCTGCCAATCTCGGGTGCGGCGGCTCTCCCACGCGGGCCTGCGCCGAGAGCCGCTGGCGGCGCGCTTCCTCCAAATAATCCTCGTGCTTCCCGACGAGCATCGGTTGAACCGACGGGTATCCTGGGTACATGTCAAATCTCCTGTAGCGACTGTTCATTCCTAAACCGTTCGATTTACGGAGAGGGTCGATAACGTGCATGGTGCTTAGCATTCCTCTCGTCGCACCGAGCTTGGGACGCGTTCTGGGGCATAAACCCGTCACAGGCATGACGCGCAACCAGTTGCCTATCCATAACGCCCCCTTCCCCATCTCGTCCGCCTACTCAATCGTGCGCATCATTTGACGCTTTCCGCCATTTAAGACGCACTCATCCTAAGCCTCTGCCGATCGGGCAGAACGCGCATCCCCGTCTCCCAACATGCTCTTGGTGCCGGGCAAACAAAACCCCGGGTCAATTGCCGACCCGGGGAGACGAGACAACCGCTGCTTGCCAGACGCTTAGGGCGTCAACAACGGGCATGCTCCAGCCAAGGGACGGCGGCGACGGCACCGAGATATCCTCGGAAAACGCCAGGGAAAAGCCATGTTCGCGTGGCATTATGAACCATTAACATGTCTCTTCCTCCTTCCACGAGGTATCGTGTTGGCGTACCATCGTCATCGTCCCTCGTGATGAGGGCGGTCTCTCGGCCGCACCCCGGATCCGTGCGCGAGCCGGTTCCGTCATAGCGGCGAAGCTTCCGGGCCCGTGCCGGGATCACCTCTGCCGTCGTTTGTATCATCCCCCGACCGGCGTGTCAATAGGGCAAGGGCAGGATCGGCGGGATCCACCACATTATGAGTGCTTCGTTACGATCGGGCTTCTGCACCGCCGGGGCCACCAAGCTGCCACCAACGCGGCGATCACCACCCCGCCCGTGACGAGGCTGATCGCCAGCCCCGCCCGCATCGCGCCGGAAACGAACCGCAGCTCAACCAGGTGATCTCCCGCTGGGACCGGCACGCCTCGGAAGAGCCCATTCACCGTCACCAGCGAGACCGGTTCCCCGTCGACGGTCGCCTCCCAGGCCGGATAGGCGACCTCGCTGAGGACCAGCAGGCCCGCCGCATCGGTCCGCGTTCGTGCCACGAGTTTGTCTGGATGCTCGCCACGCACGATCTCCACCCGATCTGCTCCGGCATCCACTGGCTGCTCCAGCGCTGGGAGCGGCCCCTCGACCAGCGCGGTGCGGCGAGGATCGAAGGCGCCACGCGCCAGGGCGTCCAGGCTCTCCTCCCGGTCCATCCACTTCGCCTCGTGGACGATCCAGCCCCGTGGCAGCGCCTCGGGATTCCGCAGCACTCGCACTGCCTCGTCTCGGTAGACGACATCCCATCGGTCGACAAGAGCCAGGAGGTCGGGCCAGTCGGACGGTAGCACCCTCGGGACCACCAGATAGCGAAGGTTGAGCAGATCGAGCAACGGCGAGTCAAGCGCTCCTGGAAAAATGTTCGCGCCATGATATTCCTGCTGCTCACCGTTCATCACCGTCACGTAGTCCACGTAGCGTGCGACTTGAACGGGGTTATATCCCTGAACATCCTCTAGGCCAAGCGCTGTCGCCCGGTTGTTGACAAGTAGGAGCCGCGTGGCTGATTCGGCGAAGTGGTAGCGATACAGGACCGGTTGTCCGTCCTCCGCCACCTGAATCGCCGGGTTGTATCCCGCGAATCGGAACGGATCGGCCTCCTCGGCTTGGCGCGATTGCAGGAAGGCCCCCGCGCCTGTTGACGCGTAGTACGATGACAAGTCGAGCCGGTGATAGCCACCGAATGGAGCATCGCGAGCCAGCTCTCGTGTCGAAACGGCGATATCGGCGATCAGGATGATGAGGATCATCGCCGGGACGGCGCGCCGGATCGGGGACCCATGGGGCAGGCCGCCAATCACCAGCAGCAGGGTCGTCGAGCCAAGAGCGAGTAAGGCCGCCACGGGCAAGGCCGCTCCCACCGTGGCGAGTGCCCCCACCAGCGCGAGAGGCAGGATCGCCGCCGCCATCACCCTCCGCGCGGAATGCCAGTCTGGCAGTGCGGAAACCGCGAACCCGGCTAGTAGGGCGGGCGCGATATACGCGACGAGGACCACGCGTTCCGGCCAGTGGTTATGCAAGTCCTCGAATCGGGGCAGGAGGTAGAAGAGTTGGTGAAGAGGCGTCGTCACGGGGACCGAGAGCATGATCGTGATGCCGGCTAAACCAAGCAGAAACGGCACCACCCTCCGCCGCCAACCGGTGACGATCGCGGCTACGGCCAGCACCAGCGTCACGGTGCCGGGATAATACAGCGACGGGCGAAAGAGCCGGCCCAAGACATCCTCGGAGGAGGAGCCTCCAATCCGGGCTTCACCCGCGCCACTACCCTCGTAGACCCCGCCGACAACGTTCGAGACGGCGTTGTATTCGAGTCGAGGCAGCAGGCCCGCGGCCGCCAGGCCGAAGCCAATTGCGAGGACGACGGTTCCATGTAATACCAACAGGGCTAACTGGCGTCGCCATGTCCAGGGACCAGGCGTGCCAGATGGAGGGTAGATCAGGATGCGATAGGTCAGATAGGCGCCGGTTAGGAGCAGCACATAGTAAGCGCCCTGGCCCAGCCAGGCGCTGAGCGCCTGGCTCAACGCGAAGCCGGTTAGTGCCCAGCCGGCGACGCGTCCACGGGCATCCCGGGATCGAACCGCGAGGTCCGCCCCGACCAGCGTCACAGGGACCCACGACACGATCTCGTAGGACGCCGGGCAGCAGGGCATCCGCCCAAGCATGACGCCAGTTCCAATGTACGCGGTCGCGGCAATCACCGCTCCTATCCGGTCGATGCCGAGCAGCCGCGCCAACACGTAGGTGCCGAGTCCAGCCAGCGCGAGATGGGTGGCGAAAAAGGCGATGACTGCGGCCGTAAGAGGGAGCAGGGCAAAGAGCACCATTGCCGGCACGTACATCCAGCCGGACTGGGGATCGGCGGCGAACGGCGCTCCGGCGAACTGAAATGGATTCCACCCCGGGACGTGCCCCGCTCGCAGCCGCTCACCAAGGTAGCCATACCAGGGATAGAATTGCGTTGCTGCGTCCTGGCCGGTAAGGATGCCACCGGCCACGAGGTATATGATCCCTACTGTTGCCATCGCGACGACCGCAACGACCGGCACCAGCTCGCGGCCTAGTCTTCCCGGCCGGAAGGTCAGCCGGGTCTTGAGTCGAGTGCTAGAAGGAATGATCACCAAATATCATACCGGCTCGCGCGTCATGGTCGCCCATCGCCCCGGCCAGGGGACCTTCATCGGCAATGCCCATAGCACGACCCAGGCGGCTCCAACCGTCGCAAATCCCCCGGCGATATCGATCCAGTAGTGATTGCCGGTCACCATGACGGTAATGCACATCACCGCCAGGTGGACCGCGCCGATCATCAAGCCAATGCGTCGCCACGGAAGAGCCACCGCAAGCCAGAGCATCGCGAGGATTGTCCAGCCGATGTGCATGCTCGGCATCGCCGCGTACGGATTTGCGGCATTGAAGCCGGAGGTGGCGTTCGGCGTGTCGCTGAACGTCGCCAGCGTATCGACGAACGGGAACCCGTAGGGCTGCATGAAGCGCGGCGGTGCGAGCGGATAGAGCGCGTACATCGGGAGGGCGATCAGCGTGGTGGCAAGGACGAGTCGCCAGACGCGCCGGAAGCCCGCCGGATTCAGAAGCACCGCCAGCGCGGCCGAGACAAAGAGCACGGTCTTGAACTGCCGGTAGTACTCGTTGAAGAAGGTGATCAGCGCCGGGTGATCCAGCACGCGCCGTTGGAAACTCAGCTCGATGTTGAGGCCGAGCGCTTCCTGCCAGCGGAGGATATCCAGCGCATTGGCGAACGCCACGTCTCGCTCCGGCAAGAAATAGGTCTTGCGGAACCAGGTATAGGCCTGGAGGACGGCAAAGAGGAGGACGAACCGCGAGACAAGCAACCAGATGGCCGACGCGCCGGGCCGCGGTGCGAGACCTCCTGGTTGACGTTTCGACTCTTCATCCACGCGAACGTGCTCCTACGATCCCCCCGCACGACGGACATATCGTACCAGAGCGTCGGGCGGGAAGTCCCTACCGACGGGTATACCGTTTGGTAGACTTCGATGAGAGCATCAGTGCCACGTCAGCAGGAGCAGGTCATGACCGTCGCCATCAAACCGGCCAAGACCAGGCGAAAGAGCAAGACCAAAGTCGTCAAGATTCCAACGGAGGCCCACGCCCACCTCGCGGAGCTGGCCGCGGACCAGGAGCGGTCAATGGGCGATTTGCTCGCCGACCTGATCGAGCAGGAGCGCCGCCGCGCCTTCTGGGAAGAGACGAATGCCGCCTACGCCCGCCTCAAGGCTGATCCCGAGGCCTGGGCCGATTGGCAAGCTGAAATCCGGAGCATGGAAGGCACGTTGATGGACGGACTGGACGAGTATCCGTGGGAGGAGTAAGGGCGCTTCCTAATCGTGGAGAGATTTGGGAAATCGACTTTGAACCAGTGCGTGGACACGAGCAAGGCGGACGACGGCCAGCGTTGATCATCTCCGCCGCCGAACTCAACGACGGCCCGAGCCGGCTTACGGTCGCGGTCCCGATCACCACACGGGATCGTGGTGTCCCGGCTCATGTACCAATGTATCCTCCTGAAGGCGGCTTAACGACGCCATCCGTGATCCTGTGCGATCAACTTCGCACCATGTCTCAGGAACGACTACTCCGTCGCCGTGGTAGCATTGACGTGCAAACCATGAGGCAGGTCGAGAACCGACTGCGACTCTTGCTCGACCTATAAGCGAGACCGAACGTAGCGCCATACGGCTCCTGGCGAGCCCTCGGCGGTGCTCAGGGAACGGGGATGGTTCCTGATCGCACCCAATTCCGAGGCATCCGCTACTTCCAGCAACGCCGCAGCGAGCGCTTCAGGAGCCGAGACCATCGGCCAGTGATCGCTGTCTAGATCCAGAAATTGCCAGGCAGAGTCGTCACGAAAGGGTCGGAGAAACCCGGTGAATTGTTCCCGGCCCGGTCGTCAGCAAATGTAGGCCCGAGGTACCGATGCCGTCGATGCATTGCTGAGCCGGAGGGGTTGTGTAAGCGTGCCAAGGGGTTGCGGAGAGGCTTTGGACCGGAGCCACCGCGCATCCTCGTCTGTCAGATCCGCCGCGTCTTCACCGAGATCGTCGGGCATGGGCCATCCGCCGCCGTTCTCCGTGGCGGCCACTTCGACCACCGCGCGCCCTTCCGGCGACCAAAGGTCCAAGAACGCCTGGCCGTCGACCGGAATCACCGTATCCAGAAACACCAGCTTCGCGATGCGATCGGATGCCCGGTCCGCAACGCCGGCGACCACAAAGCCACTATAGCTGTGGCCGACGAGCACGACCTCCCGCAAATCCTCCCAAGCCACAACGTTGACCACGTCTTGAATATGCGTCTCAAGATCGACCCCTGAAGAGGCAAGATGCGACCGCTCACCGAGACCCGTCAACGTGGGGGTGACCACGGAATGCCCCTGACCCGCGAGCAGCGGTCTCACGCGTCGCCAGCACCATCCGCCTAGCCAGGCGCCCGGAACCAGTACAAACGTCGTCATTCGAGTCCTCCCTGTTACGTAGCCGGAAGACGGCCATCCCGCGTCGTCGCACTAGAGCATTCGCCCTTTCTCTCCGGAGGAGCGACACGAGATCCCAATGCGATCAACCTCGCGGCAAACCACCGCCGGGCCATCACCGTCCGGCCAATGTCGGCCCTGGCCTCGCGCAAGCGCACCGCCCGGGTGAGCGCCCGCTCCCGCTCTAACCGGCGCGATTCCAACATGAGCTCCTCTAAGCGAAGGTCCATCATCCCCACTCCTCCATTCGGCCAGCCAGCGAGTCCACCGCTTACATGTATCCTACCGGTGAAAGTGGGCAGAATCGGCCCTAATTCAGGGTGAATCAGAACGGATGTTTCGGAGGCGCTATGTATCATCCGACGACGCGCGTGCTGGCCGTGCTGGACCTCCTCCAATCCCGGCACCGCATCTCCGGCGCGGAGCTGGCCGAGCGATTGGAGGTCGATGGCCGAACGGTGCGACGCTACATCACGATCCTGCAAGACCTGGGCATCCCGATCGAGGGAGAACGGGGGCGACACGGCGCCTACTGCTTGCGTCCCGGTTTCAAGCTTCCACCCTTGATGCTCTCGGACGACGAGGCGCTCGCCGTCGTGCTCGGATTGCTGGCGGCCCAGCGCCTTGGGATGACGGCGGCCGCCCCCGCGGTGGAGGGGGCGCTCGCCAAAGTTGAACGCGTATTGCCAGAGGCATTGCGGGCACAACTCCAAGCCGTGCAGGATGCGCTGGTGATCGACCTGCCCCCACCCGAATCCTCCCCGGATAGCGACATCGTCGTCTTGCTGAGCACCGCCGCACATGAGGGTCGGGGCCTCCGGCTGCGCTATCGCTCAGCCGGAGGCGGTAGCGATACCGAACGGGAAGTCGATCCGTATGGCTTGGTCTATCGCGCCGGGCGTTGGTATATGGCCGGCTATTGTCATCTCCGGACCGACACACGGCTGTTTCGGGTCGACCGGATCCTAAAGGCGGAGCTTAGTGAGGCGACCTTTACCCGACCGGCGAACTTTGACTGCCTGGGATTTCTGCACCATACCCTCGCGACCATACCCGAGGGCTGGGAGGTGGAAGTCCTGCTAAAAACAACACTAGCCGAGGCGGCGCATTCGGTGTCGCCGACACTCGCGCTACTCAACGAGATGCGGGACGGCGTCCTGCTGCGCTGCCACGTGAGCGACTTGGATTGGCTCGCCCGCTACCTGGTGGGCCTCCCATTTCCGCTCGTCATTCGCCGCCCACCCGAACTGCGCGCGGCGCTACGGCGACTGGCCGAAGACATCATGAGCATGGC
>DASYWB010000132.1:0-3079 GCA_035936495.1 Thermomicrobiales bacterium | reverse complement strand
GGCAATGACATCGATCGCTCCGGTGACCACCGTCGTCACCCCAAACGTCTTCACGGCAGCGGCCGCGACGGCGCGGGGATCCTCGGTCCCGACCGCCTCGACGCCCCGGACCGCGCCGGACCCGACGAGCGCGCCGATCTCACCCCGGTTGCCGCGGAGGACGGTGATCGGCAGCTCGTGCAGCAGGCGCAGCGCGCTGTCGGTGCGGAATTGCGTCGCGCCCGCACCGACCGGGTCAAGGACGATCGGCACCCCGGCGCCGGCCGCCGCTCTGCCGGCCAGCAGCATCGCCGCGATCTCACCGGCCGAGAGCGTGCCGATGTTGAGGACGAGCGCCTGGCTCAGCGCGGCCATCTCGGCGACTTCCTCCGGCGCGTAGGCCATCACCGGCAGGGCACCGAAGCCTAGCGTGAGATTGGCGGAATCGTTGGTGACGACGACATTCGTGATCTGATGGATCAGGGGCTTGGTGGCCGCGATCCGCTCCAGGGCCTCTGCCGCCGCGCTGACATAGTCCATAGCTCGTTCCTTTCGTGGCCACTCGGCATTACTCACTCGTTCCGGATCAGGTGGGCGACGGCCTCGGCGTGGTGCGTCTGCGGGAACATGTCAAAGGCGACGACCCGGTCAAGACGATACCCGCCCGCGAGGAGCCCGCGGAGGTCGCGAGCCAGCGTGGGCGGGTCGCAGGAGACGTAGGTGATCCGTTCGGGTTTCAGCCTCAGGAGCCCTGCCACCACTGTAGGGCCGGCGCCGCTCCGGGGCGGATCGAGCAGCGCGAAGCTGGGATGCGTCCGGCGGCTGCGGGCGGCGAGCCAGTCCTGGACCGGTTGCCCCTGGACCTGAACGTTGTGCAGCCCCGCCGCCTCCGCGTTGCGGACCGCGTATTGGGCGGCGACGGGATGGCTCTCAACCATCGTCACCCGCGCGAAGTGCCGTGCCAGCGGCAAGGCAAAGACCCCAACGCCCCCGTAGAGATCGAGCGCGTGTTGCTTCTCATCGGGTAGGTTGCGGTGCGTCTCGGCGATCAGGCCCGGCAGCAGCGCCGGATGCACCTGGAAGAAGCCGCGCGGGTCGAAGCGGTAGGTTTCGTCGCCAACCGTGCGGATCAGCTCGGGAGGCTCACTCCCGTCCAGCGTCGGAACGAAGGCAGCGGTGTCATCGCCAGCGGCGGCGCGGAGTGTTGGGACCGACGCCGGCAAGGTCCCCGCGCGGAGGTGGCGGCGTAAGTCGTCGAGCACATCGTTCAGCGCGGGCAGCACGAGGGGGTCATGCTCGATGTCCAGGACCTCGCGGCTCCCTCGTCGGAACGCGCCCAGAACGCCCCGGACGGGATCGTGATGCCACTCGGCGACCATCCGGTAGCCCCAGGGTTGCGGCGCGGGGACGACTGGGATGTCCGGGAGGGTCTTGATGCCAGCGATGCGCTGGAGGCAATCGCGCACGATGTCCACCTTGGCCCCTCGTTGGGCTTCCCCCGTGAGGTGCTGAAAGTCGGCGCCCGCCTCTGTCGCCTCGGGATAGGGCGGCTCGATCCGGTCCGGCGACGGCGCGATCAGCTCGACGATCGAGGCGAACGCGACCCGGCCTTGGACGCGATCGATCCGGATCAGCGCCAGGTCGCCGGGGGCGGCGAGATCGACGAAGAACGTCCGCCGATCAGCGTGGGCCAAACCCCATCCGCCGGGCACGATCCGCTCGATGGTGACTTCGTGGGTCTGACCGCCAATGCTTTCCATCTTCGGAGACACGCGCGTTTGCCGGGTGGTGCTCATGGCGTTCTTGTCCCTTCCGGCCCGCGGGCCCATCCCCCACGATGATACCCGGGATGGCCAACCGAGGAGAAGTCAACCTCGGATCAGAGCAGCCAGCCTCGGTCAGCGGCGAAGTCGGTAAGGGCCCGTTCCTGGGCGGCGTTCTCGACCGCGTGGGGACAGACCGCGCGGACCTGATGCAGCGCCTCATCCGGCGTGGCGCCATCGCGGATCAGGTAGGCGGCGAGGATCGTGCCGGTGCGCCCTTGGCCGACCAGGCAGTGGACCGCGACCCCGCGCCCTTCGGCCCGCTGCTCGTCGATGAATGCCAGCGCCACCCGGATCTGCTCGGGCGTGGGCGGGGTCATGTCCGCGATCGGCATGTGCTTCATGGCGAACGGGAACCGGGAGAGCGCCGCTTCCGCGATCGGCGTCTCCGTCAAGGTCAGCACCGCACCAATCCCCTGGTCCTGAAGAAAAGCGAGATCCCCATCGAGGGCGCGCGGGTCATCCCCACGATACCGCGATCCGGGCCGCCCGCACCCCGCCAGCGCTCCTGGTTCAAGCCAGTAGAATCCTTCCATCCGTCGCATGCTCCCCCGCACGACCGTTGGGATTTCACTATCGACGAGCATACCCGGTCTGCCCCGCGACCGTAGCCGGGGATCGGCCAGGGAGCGGCAGCACATTCGGCGAGGTATGCGCCTCCCGCCTGCCCAGAGTGACGGCGCCTCTATGCCGGCACAGCGGCTCGCGTGTCGATCGTCTGGAATTCCCCCGTCTGACAGGAATCCCGGGCGGCGAGGCACATCCGCGCACTGAGGAGACCAGCGGCGAGGGGCGTCCGGCTGGTGTCCTTGCCGACGAGTGCGTCAAGGAAGTCGCGCGCCAACTCCTGATCGCCGCCGTGATGCCCGCCCGCGACCGGCTCGAATTGGTGGCGCTCCACCCGGTTGCTCTGGTGATGGTGGACCGTCACCTCATCGCGATACCAATCGAACGAGACCGTGCCGCGATAACCGATCAGCGTTGCGCCGCGTTGGGCCGCGCCGCGCCGGGTGTAGAAGTTCTGCGTGTAGACGGCGTGAAGCCCCGATTGATAGCGAATGATCGCGCTTGCCGAGTCGTGATTGCCCGTATCGACCGCGAAGCTGCACTGCCAGTCGTTCGGCTGGACAGATTCGGTCTGGCCTTGGAGATAGAAGAGGTTGTACGGGCTCTCGGGGCATGCCTCCTGGCGCCAGCAATCGACGCAGTGGAGGCCAGCTGGCATGTCGCCCCGGAAGACCGTCTTCGACTCCATCGCGCAGACCTGGACCGGCGGT
>DASYWB010000131.1:0-14762 GCA_035936495.1 Thermomicrobiales bacterium | reverse complement strand
GCCGGATTACGGTCCATGCCGCTCCCCTTCGCGTCGACGGCGTGCTCCGCGAACAGCTCTTCGGCCGGCTGCGAACGGCGGTCCTCACGTCCGCCACAATGACTACCGACTCTTCGTTCGACTTCATCGCCGACCGGCTGGGAGTCGAGGGACCTCGTGAACTGATGGTGCCTTCGCCGTTTGATTACTCGCGGTCCACACTTCTCTATCTCGCGGACGACATTCCAGAGCCGAACCATCCGCGGTATCAACAAGCGCTTCACCAGGGGATCATCGAGGCCTGCGCGGCCACCCGGGGCCGGGCACTGGTGCTCTTCACCTCTCACGCGGCCTTGCAGGCGGCGTACCGGGCCGTGAAGCGACCGTTGGAAGAGCTCGGCATCGTGGTGCTGGCGCAGCGCTCGGATGGAAATCCCCGGCAACTTATCGAGCGGCTCCGGCACTCATCTGACACGGTAGTGCTCGGGACGGCGAGTTTTTGGGAGGGGATCGACGTCGCGGGCCAGGCATTGAGCCTGCTCATCATTACCAAGCTGCCATTCTCAGTGCCCTCCGACCCGGTGTTTGCGGCACGCGGTGAGCTGATCGAAGAGGAAGGGGGGCACGCCTTCGGCGACTACGCGGTTCCCAGGGCGGTGCTCAAGTTCAAACAGGGATTCGGGCGCTTGATACGGAGCAGTGAAGACCGGGGAGTCTGCGCGGTGCTTGACCGGCGCGTGATCTCCAAACGCTATGGGCGGTCGTTCGTCGAATCCTTACCCGAGTGTGCACTGACCGTCGGGAGCTTGGCAGATCTTCCCGAGGCGGCAGCGGCTTGGCTTGACGGCTAGATGCCAGTGGATGATCGAGCGGAAGGAGTGTGGAGATGCAGTCGACTCAAGGTGGATTGGGCCGGAACTTGGCCCTGGAGCTCGTCCGCGTGACCGAGGCCGCCGCCCTCCAAGCCGGTCGGTTCATGGGTCGCAAGGATAAAGAGGCGGCCGATCAGGCGGCAGTTGATGCCATGCGGAGCGTGCTCGCCACCATCGAGATGGAAGGCGTTGTCGTCATCGGCGAGGGAGAAAAGGACGAGGCGCCGATGCTCTACGTCGGCGAACGCGTCGGCAGCGCCAGCGAACCGAAGGTCGATATCGCGGTCGATCCGGTGGATGGGACCCGGCTTCTGGCCGACGGCATGCCCAATTCGATTGCCGTCCTAGCCGTGTCGGGACGCGGCACGATGTTCGCCTCTCCGGACATCATGTACATGGATAAGATCGCGGTCGGGAGCGAGGCGGCGGGCCAGATCGATATCAACGCGCCTGCGGAGGAGAACCTGAAGCACGTCGCCGAGGCAAAGCGCCGGCGCGTTCAGGATTTGACTGTGGTCATTCTTGACCGGCCACGCCATGAGGGGTTGATCGAGGCGGTTCGTGCCGCCGGGGCTCGGATCAAGATGATCACCGACGGCGATGTGGCGGGAGCCGTGATGGCCGCCACGCCGGATACGGGGATCGACATGATGATCGGCGTGGGGGGCGCGCCTGAGGCCGTGGTCACTGCCTGCGCCTTGAAGTGCCTCGGCGGTGACATGCAATGCAAGCTGTGGCCCCGCAACGATCAAGAGCGGATGGTGGCCGCCGAGAAGGAGATTGACACCAACCAGGTCCTCGGTCTCGATGACCTCGTTAATAGTGACAACGTCTTCTTCGCGGCCACCGGCATCACCGACGGCGAGCTCTTGCGAGGCGTTCACTATTTCGGGGATGGGGCCACAACCGAATCACTCGTCATGCGCTCCCGCTCCGGTACCGTCCGCCGGATCTACGCGACGCACCAGCTTGCCAAGCTCCGACAGTACGCTCCATACGCGTTAGACTAGGGTCGTGACAACTGGCCTCCGGAACCGTCAGAGACACATGAAAAAGGTGTATACACGTGCCATTGACGTCATGCGTGCGCGAGTGCTACCATATCGAGGCGATCCTGCGAGAATGGCATGTCATTCAGCCTTCGTCGCACCCAAACGATTCGCAATAGACCGAAATCGAGCGTGCCATGCCTTTCCCTGCGCCTATGATCGGGCGATGGGAGACGGAGATGCTGAGCCACGGACCAAAGTGGCTTCTTCCGCCTATCTTCAGCCGTAAACCAATTTCGCTCACACCATCGAGTCTCTAGATGCACCGCGTAGGAGCGCGTCCCGGATTGTTGCGTACCTGTGTTGCGTGCGCTTGTCAGCATTCACCCCTGGAGGAAGAGGATTGTCCCTTGATGAAGCGACGGTAGTGCCCGTCGACGAAGCCCGCTCGTCTACTGATGATGACGCCGAAACGACGGAGCAGCCCAAGCCTGCTCGAACCCGGCGTCGGACGACGGCGACGCCCCGAAAGACGAAAGCTACAGCGGCGGCTGCCCCCCCGGTCGAGCAACCGCCGGTCGCGGAGCCAGAAGCCCCCACTTCGCCGCCGGAGGCACCCTCGGCGGTCGCGGATGGCGCGACGGACCATAGTCCTGATCGAGCCGTGGACCGCCCCGCCGCGGCGGAGACGGTAGTGCCCACTGCAGAACCACGAATCGAGGGGTCGCCGGCAGTCGAGGCGAATAGTGCGGACGGGAGGGTAGTCCAGGAAGAGACGACTGAAGTCCATGCCACCACTCCTGATGCGCCACGGTCTGATCAGCAGAATCCATCGAGCCAGCCGCGCCGCGAGGATCGCAATCGGGGCCAACGTAGCCGCGACAACGTGAGGCCGGGACCGTCGGATCGTACGAATCGCCGGGATCGGCAACGGGCCGACGGCCACCAAGACGTGAGACAGGGTCGCCGCGAGCCTCAGCATCGCACCGGAGTGCGGGACCGCTTCACCCCGGCGGCCAACGGGCCGCGGGCGGACAGTGGCGTTTTGCGAAGCCAGGGGAGCAATGGGGCCGCGCCGTCAACCTACGTTCAACCCAAGAGCTCGACGAATCCTGACCACATCAGCGTGACGGACCTCAACGCCAAATCAATTGACGAGCTCTACGAGGTCGCCGCCAAGTTCGAGATCCCGGGGTACACGCGAATCAAGCGACCCGAGCTTACCATTCGCGTGCTACGCGCCCAGTCAGAGGCCGAGGGAGACACCTTCGGCGACGGGGTCCTCGAGATCATCGAGGATGGTTTCGGCTTCCTGCGTGGACAGCGATTCCTACCGGGCCCTGACGATATCTACGTCTCGCAGTCGCAGATTCGCCGTTTCGCGCTGCGGACTGGAGACCGGATCTCCGGTCAGGTCCGACCGCCCAAAGACAATGAGAAGTTCTTCAGCCTGCTCCGCGTAGAGGCGGTCAACGGGGTCGATCCAGAGGTCGCGCGGCGGAGGCCGTCGTTCGACACGCTGACACCGATCTTCCCGCTCGAGCGCATCGACCTTGAGACGGCGCCGAATATCCTCTCTACCCGCCTGCTGGACCTCGTCGCGCCCGTCGGACGCGGTCAGCGTGGCCTCATCGTCTCGCCGCCGAAGGCGGGGAAGACGATGCTGCTCAAGGCGATCGCGAACGGCATATCCGCGAACAACCCTGATATGCACCTGATGGTCTGCTTGATCGGCGAGCGGCCGGAGGAAGTCACCGACATGCGCCGCTCGATCGACGGCGACGTCATCTCGTCGACCTTCGATGAACCGGTTGAGGACCATGCCAAGGTTGCCGAGATGGCGTTGGAACGGGCGAAACGGTTGGTAGAGGCCGGAAACGACGTTGCGATCCTGCTTGACTCAATCACCCGGCTAGCTCGGGCCTACAACCTGGCCGTTCCGCCAAGTGGCCGGACGCTGTCCGGAGGCATGGACCCGGTCGCTCTCTATCCACCGAAACGGTTCTTCGGGGCGGCCAGGAACATCGAGGGTGGCGGCAGCTTGACGATCGTCTCCACCTGCTTGGTTGACACGGGCAGCCGCATGGATGACGTTATATACGAGGAGTTCAAGGGAACCGGGAACATGGAGCTCCATTTGGATCGGAAACTGGCGGAGCGCCGCATCTACCCAGCGATCGATATTCAGCGGTCGGGAACGCGGCGTGAGGAGCTTCTCCTCGACGAGAACGAGCTGCGGCAGGTGTGGACCATGCGGCGGATGGTCTCCATGCTCGGGGGGTCCGAAGGCACGGAGCTCGTGCTCAGCCGGCTGGGCAAGACCCAAGCAAACAAAGAGTTCCTGGAGACGCTCAACCGGGACGTGTAGCGCAGCCCGATCGCCTGATCAACGTGCCCTCTGCAGGAAGCCGGCGCTCTTGAGAGCCGTGTCGATCTCGTCGCCTGAGGGCTCGACGAGAACGGTGCTGCCGATCAACAACGTGGGCACGTTCTTCCGGCCGGTCGGCGCGTGCATTCGCGGGAGCGCCTCGGCATCGCTCTCAACGTCGAACCCCGTCCACGGCAACCCATACTCTTTCAGCACGGCCCGGGCGCGTTCCACGTCAGGGCAATACCGCTTCCTTGCGTACATCAGGATCGGCGCTGACGAATCGTCGTCCGTGGACATATGCTGCTCCCTGAGCGGTGATCAGAAGGCCGGTTCGTCCGGACCTTCATCCGCGGTCGCAATCTCGGGGAAGCCCTCGGGTTCGGGATCATCGGTGAGGGCCAACTGGCTTATCCGAAGCTCGGCGGTGGCGAGGATCTCTTCACAGCGTTTCGTGAGCCGGGTACCCATCTCATAGTAGTCGAGACCGTCCGCGAGCGAGAGCCGCCCGGCTTCCAGTTGAGAGAGGACCTCCTCGAGCGCGTCGAGCACGTCCTCAAACGATCCCGATTCGAGTGCTCGCGCCCACCGCTGACGAGCGTCCCTTCGACCATCCGGCTGTATCACGTCGATTCTCCAACGGCGATGTCTAAACTTCCTTCGGGAGTCGGACGTACGTCGAGCGCCGCGTCATGAAAGTGCAGCCGTAGTGACCGTCGCGCCCGCGCGTCGCCCGCCGATACGACCGGTGAACGATTCTCAGCATCAGTGACGACGGCATAGCCGCGGCCGAGGACACGCCGGGGGTTCAACAGCTCCAACATGCCGCCCAAGGTATCTACCTCTTGCCGCTTGCGGCTGGGGATCGTTTCAGCGGCCTGGATCAGCCTCTGCCGGTGTTGGAGAAGCGCGCGCCGATCGCGCATAGGACGATTGGGCGTATCGACACGCAAGAGTCTCCTCCGCTGTCCGATCATTTCTTCCCGTGCCCCGGTCCATGCGTGATGCATGATCCGGTCGAGCTGTTCCCGGTAGCCAGCCAGGTCTTCCCGCAGCTCGCTCATCGAGGGCACGCAGAGCTCGGCGGCGACCGATGGGGTAGAAGCACGGACGTCGGCGACCCAGTCCGTCATGGTCCAGTCGGTCTCGTGGCCAACCGCGCTTACGACGGGCACACGACACGCGAAAACGGCCCGCGCGACGGCTTCCGTGTTGAACGCCGCCAGGTCCTCGGTCGCGCCGCCACCACGGCCGAAGATGATGACCTCGGTCCCCGGATATGCCTGCATTGCGGCCAGTGCCTCCACCAGCCGCGCCGGGGCCTCTTCACCCTGCACTGTTGCCGGGGCCAACACGACCTCGACCAACGGATAGCGGCGGCGAAGGACCTGCTGAATGTCATGCCAGACCGCGCCGTCGGCTGATGTCACGACACCGATCACCTTCGGCCTCAACGGCAAGGGCCGCTTACGGCTCGGATCGAATAGCCCCTCCGCTTCCAACTGTTGCCGGAGCTGTTCCAACTGGAGCGCTTGGATCCCGACACCCGCGGGCTGAACGACATCCGCGTAGAGCTGGATCGTGCTGTCACGGTCGTAAAGGGCAACCCGTCCATGGACGACAACGCTGGTGCCGGCCGTCGGCAGATGGCGCTGAAGCAGGGCAACAGCCCGGAACAGGACACACTTGAGCGTTGAACCGCTGTCTTGGAGCGTGAAGTAGACGTGGCCCGAGCCGGCACGAAAGACGTGCGAGACTTCGCCTTCGACCCAGATGTCGCTGAGGAGCGCGTCACTTTCCAACACTTCCTTCAGGTAGGAAGTGAGAAGAGAGATCGGAAGCACGCGACCGCTCACGCCGCGGGCGTCCCGTCCGCGGCGAGGCGGAAGAGTGGCGAACCGTACTCGACGGCCTCGCCATTCCGGGCGATGATTTCGACCACGAGTCCAGATCGGTCGGCCACGATCTCGTTCATGATCTTCATCGCTTCAATGATACCGATCACCTGGCCAGCTTCCACATGATCGCCGACATTGACGAAGGGAGGGTCCTGTGGTGAGGGCGTGACATAAAACGTCCCGATCATTGGAGCATTGATCGTAATAGCGCTAACTTGGTCGCTGGGAGCAACAGCATGGTTGGCGTTCTCTCCGGCGGGCGCCTTGACGGAACCGGATGACCGTTTGCCCTGGCTGCGAAGCCGTATGGAAACATCACCGAAGGAGACGTCCAACTCCTTGACGCCGCCCGCAGCCATCATCTCGATGAGGCTGCCAACGGTCTCCACCGCCGCGTCCGGCGTCAGCGCCTGGTCCTCCCGGCTCTCCGGGCGGTCCCCTTCCCTGCCCTTGCCGGTGCTGGCCATCAAGCCGCTCCCTTCACAGGTCTTGACCGATGAGACATGCTTATTTGACGCGTTCGATGTATTCGCCAGTGCGCGTGTCGATCTTGAGCAGGTCGCCGGCATTGATAAATAGGGGCACGGAGACAACCAGGCCCGTCTCCATCGTCGCGGGCTTCGTCCCGCCCGTCGCGGTGTCCCCCTTGAAGCCCGGATCCGTGGCCTTCACTTCCAGACTTACCGATGTCGGGAGCTCGATGTCAATCGGCTCACCGTCATAAGTCAGGAGGTCGACCACGTCCTGCTCTTTCATGTATTTGTCGGACTCGCCGACCGCCGCCGGGTCAAGCGTGAACTGCTCGAAGGTGTCGGTGTCCATGAAGTTAAAGTGGTCACCGTCGCGGTAGAGGTATTGGACGTGCTGCCGCTCCAGGCGGACCACGGCGAACTTCGCCCCTGCCTGCACCGTTTGCTGGGTTGTTGATCCGGACCGGAGATCGCGGAGCGTCATCCGCACTTGCGCTGATCCACGTCCCTGCTTGTTATGGGCAAAGTCGACGACTTTCACGAGGCGGCCATCGAGATCCAATGTCACGCCTTTTCGCAGTTCTCCCGTGTCGATCATAGATCGTCATCCTCCTGCCCTGGATGGCGCGCGGCACGAGCCCGCTGCCTGGCCACTCGGGCTACTTCGCGGCGCCGGTCAAACGACGGAATCCCGTCTCCTCGACAACGCCCACGTCTTCAATTCTCACTCCGCCCCAACCCGGAAGATAGATGCCGGGCTCAATCGTCATCACGTCGCCCGGTTCCAGCACATCGTCCGATGTTGCGCTGGACGATGGGGCTTCATGGACTAAGATGCCGAGACCGTGACCGGTCCCATGAAGGTAGTTTTCCCTGTATCCGGCGTTAGAAATGACTGAAGCCGCCGCTTCGTGAACCATCTTCCCCGCTACTCCCGCCCGCACCTCGTCCCATGCGGCGCGGTTGGCGCTCATCACGATCTCATAGATCTCCTCGAGTTTCGCACTCGGCTGTCCCAACCAGATGGTCCGGGTAAGGTCGCCATTATACCCGTCCAGTCGAGCCCCCATATCGACGATGACCGGCTCACCAGGCTCAATCCTTCGAGTGGTCGGACTGTGATGCGGTCGAGCCGCGTTCGGCCCGGATGCGACGATCGTTGGGAACGCTGACCCTTCGCCGCCGAGGTCTCGTATCGCTCGATCGATGCGCCACGCAAAGTCACGCTCGGTCATGCCGGTCCTCAGATCGGGAACAACCTCCGCGAAGGCGGCATCCGTCAGCTCGATCACCCGCGCCATCCGTGCCTGCTCCACGTCGTCCTTGATCCGGCGCAGCCGGTCCACTGTGGCACCGAGCATCACGAGCTGGGCGTCATCACCGAGTGCTTGGCTAAGCTCCCGAAAGTCGGAGACGGAAAGGGACCTGTCTTCGAATCCGACGCGCTGCCAGCCGGCGTCTCGGATGGCACCCGCGATGAACGCGGGCCATGGACGTGACCATTGCTCAACCCTCACTCCAGTGGCGGACCCGCGCGCCCACTCTACGTTGGTCGAGCCCGTGTACAAGGTCGCCGATAGGCGGTCTACCAGCAGGGCCGCGGTTGGCCGCCCTCCGTCGTCGTCAGAGAGAAAGCCGCTGAGATAAAAGCGGTTGGACGGTGCGGTGACGAGTATGCCGTTCAGCTCAAACTCGTCGAGTAACGTTTGCAATCGAGCCAGACGCCGTTCCAACGCTTAATTGTCCTCTCCGAGCGAGTCGAGAATATAGCGAAGGGCAAGGCTATAGCCAGCCGCTCCTAGCCCGGCGATCTGCCCGACCGCTATAGGCGCGATGACCGAGCGATGCCGGAATTCCTCACGAGCATGGATGTTGGTCATGTGGACCTCGACGACCGGCTTGTCTACCGCGGCGAGCGCATCGCGCAGGGCAAGACTGTAGTGGGTCAAGGCGCCGGGATTGATGATGATCGCCAGTGCTTCGATCCCACGTCGCTGGATCGTATCGACCAGTTCCCCTTCGTGGTTGCTCTGGAGCGCTTCGATCTCGACCGCTGCCCGCGACGCTTGCGCCTGTCGCTTGAGGCCGCTAATGATGCTGTCCAGCGTGTCAGACCCATAGAGGCCAGGCTCCCGCTGGCCGAGCATATTCAGATTCGGACCGTTCAGGACCAACACGAAACGGGCGTCACTCATCCGGCCGGAGTCCCGCTGCTGGGCAACGCGGGGACGTAGGCAGCGATGGGATAAGACTCCAGGCTGCCTTCCGGCGTGAGCTGACCGGAGAAGATGTAGACCGGCTGCAGAAACTGCTCGCCACCCGGAGGGCCGGAGGTGGTGTACCCGATCGCGATATCGTCGTAGAGCGCCGTACCCAGAATCTCCGAGCCTTGCTCGAATCCGCCGCCCTCGAGCGGCGCCTCGATGTAGGCGCGGCCTGCCTCGACGTCGCGCCATGCTGACTCAGCCGTCCGTAACCGGTAGAGGTCGTGCTGCTCAATCTCCGGCCATTGAACGCGCGCTTCCACGATCTCGGCGCTATTGCCAAGAGTGACGAGGATGCTCGGGTAGGCGGCAAGCAACCGCTCGGGCTGAAGCGGATCAAACTGAACCAACACTCGACCGGCTTCCGGTGAGCGCGTAATCACGTGACCCGGCCCCAGGTCCGGTGGGGCCAACCCTGTCTCCATGAGCCAGTCTCGGGCGATGACCACCGCCTGCTCGTCCGCGGGCAACTCACCCGGCTCGTCCGAGTGCGGAGCGAGATACTGAGCCAAGCCCGGGGTCACGAACAGCTCACCATTGCCCGAAACGGCATAGACGTCGCCACCCCGGCTTTCGACGTCTCCCGTTATCCCGAGTTGTTGGGCCATCGCCGCGACCTCGGACTCCGTCATCGGCTCGGTTACCAATCGATAGACCGGGGCATCCAGGCGGACGGCGTTCAGGTCGGCCGAGAGCGCCGCTTCCAACTGATAGTTATAGCCTCGCTCGTTGGTCGAAGGGATATTGGCAGGTGGCAGGCGGACCGCGACTTCGCCGCTCGGCTCCACTTCGGGACTTGCATCCGGCGTCCCATTCCGGGTTTCCAGCGCCGCCGTGATGATCGCCGCGGCGGTCGCGCATGCGGCCTCCACCTCCGGCGCTCGGGTTGCCTCGTCCTCCTCTCCCTCGCCGGCGAGCGGGCTACAGGCTTGCGTGCTCGATCCACCGTCTTGGGCAGATGCGTACGGGGAGTAACCGAGGAGCGCAATCATCAGGATGATCGCGAGCCGGATTCGCGAACATAATGGTTTCGCGGACATAGACATGGGGAGTACCTTTCAGGCCTTACCACGCGATGGACGACAAGACTCTAGAGCGTCGGGACGCCCACGGGGTCGAGCTCCATAATCCGGCGAAGCTCCACAATTTGGTCACGAAGAAGTGCCGCCTTCTCAAACTCGAGCTCACGGGAAGCCCGTTTCATCTGCGATTCCAAGTCCTTGACCATCCGTGCCAGCTCATCCCGCGGAATCTCACCGATAATGCCGCGTTTGCCATCACCGGCGTTATAGCCAACGGTTTCCTCGGCGACCTGACGCACGCGCTCCGTCAGATCCCTGATCTCCTTGACGATCCCGCGCGGTTGAATCCCGTGTGCCTCATTGTGAGCCATTTGGATCTCACGTCGCCGGTATGTCTCTCCGATTGCCGCCCTCATGGAGCGAGTCATCTGATCGGCGTACATAATGACCTGACCGTCCACGTGGCGTGCGGCCCTGCCGGTCGTCTGGATGAGTGACCCCTCGGATCGCAGAAAGCCCTCCTTGTCCGCGTCGAGGATAGCCACCAAGGAGACCTCGGGCAAGTCAAGTCCCTCCCTCAAGAGGTTAATGCCCACGACCACATCGTAGACGCCTAGCCGGAGATCGCGGAGGATCTCGACGCGCTCCAGCGTATCGATCTCGCTATGAAGATAATGGGTGCGGACCCCCATCTCCTTGAGGTAGTCAGCCAGGTCTTCGGCCATCCGTTTCGTCAGCGTCGTAACCAGGGCGCGCTCGCCTTTCGTCACCCGTGCATTGATCTCACCAAGGAGGTCATCGATCTGACCCTTCGTGGGTCGGACCGAGATCGCGGGGTCGATCAGCCCTGTCGGCCGGATCACTTGCTGCACGACCCGCTCACTATGCTCTTGCTCGTAGGGGCCCGGCGTGGCGGAGACAAAGATCACTTGGTGGAACATGCGCTCGAACTCGGCAAACGTCAGGGGCCGGTTGTCGCGGGCGGACGGGAGCCGGAACCCATGTTCGACCAGGACGTCCTTCCGCGCTCGATCTCCCGCGTACATCCCGCGGACCTGCGGCAGCGAGATATGGGACTCGTCGACGAAGAGGAGGAAATCATCGGGGAAATAGTCCAACAGGGTGGACGGCTGCTCACCCGGTCGCCGCCGGGAGAGATGCATGGAGTAGTTCTCGATGCCGGAACAGTATCCCGCCTCCTGCATCATCTCGAGGTCGTACATTGTTCTCTGCCGCAAGCGTGCCGCTTCCAGAACACGCTCCTGGCTCTCCAGCTCCTTCAGGCGGTCCTCGAGCTCCGCTTCAATGTCCTTGATTGCCGCCGAGAGCTTATCTGACGTGGTCACGAAGTGTTTGGCCGGATAGACCTCGATATCGAGGCGTTCGGCTAAGACCTCGCCCGTCAGCGGGTCGACCTCCACGATACGTTCGATCTCGTCCCCAAAGAACTCCACCCGAACGGCGATCTCCTCATAGGCTGGAAAGATCTCCAGGGTATCACCACGCGCTCGAAACGAGCCTCTAACCAGCGTCAAGTCGTTCCGATCGTATTGGATGTCGATGAGGTGCCGAATCACCCGATCACGGCGCGCCTCGCCGCCTCGCCGGAGGGAGATAACGGTGTTGCCATACTCCTCGGGCGAACCGAGCCCATAGATGCAGGAGACGGACGCGACGATCAAGACGTCTCGCCGGGTCAGCAACGAACGGGTGGCGGCATGGCGGAGTTTATCGATCTCCTCATTGATGTCGGAGTCTTTCTCGATGAAGGTATCAGTCCGTGCAACGTATGCCTCGGGCTGGTAGTAGTCGTAGTAGGAGACGAAGTACTCGACCGCGTTATTCGGGAAGAACTCCTTGAATTCCGAATAGAGTTGAGCGGCCAACGTCTTGTTATGGGCAAGCACCAACGTCGGCCGGTTGGTTCTGGCCACCACATTCGCCATCGTGAACGTCTTGCCTGAGCCAGTGACGCCCAGCAAGGTCTGAAACCGGTTAGACTCGGAAAGTCCCTCGACCAGCTCCTCAATTGCCTTGGGTTGATCGCCAGTCGGACGCAAGTCGGTGACAAGCTGGAAGTCGGGCATGCGGTCCCTCACGTCAGCGGTGAACAGAGCGAGACGCCGCCATCGCCCTACCCCCTCAGTATAACGCCGCCGGCCGGACGTTCGCCGCTTCTGCCGCCCGTGCTAGCCAATCCGGTAGAAGTCCGCATCTGGCCCACCATGGCCGATGACGTCGTCGATGTGGCGGATCGCCCAGCGTTGGCCCGACCAGAGCAGCCGGGACGTGGCCTCTTCACGCTCACACCACGCGCTGTCAAACGACTCGGCATCGAGGTTGATCTTCGCGCGCGTCGGAACGAGAAAGGCGAGCACCGGCGAGAGAACGACCCGGTCGGTCAAGTGGTCGTAGAATTGGTTGATATAGTCAGTGGAGTAGGCTTCGGCCGTCGTGATGCCGATCCGGTCGCGGATGGCGCGACGCGCCGCCGAGTGGGCCGTCTCGTCGTCACCTATCCTCGCGTGAACCGGTTGCCACGTATTCCCCATTGGCAAGTCGGGCCGGCGCAAGAGCAAGAGGAACTGGATCCTTGCATTGACGCGTCGAATCACATACGCGTCAACGATGTCGGCGGCAATGGTTGGCACGGATGACTCCTGGAAGGCGGCAAGCGGCTGGCAGATCCGAAGGCTAGAGGCACCGGTCGCTGCTAGCGGCCGGATCAGAGGCGCGGCCCGCGAGTGAATCGATCCCGAATCGCGCTGAACCAATCATCACGCGGGGGGTTGAGATTGATATCCCGGCCTCTCCATCGCTTGACATTCTTGTCGGTCCTGGCTCTCGCGCGCATGATAAAGGGGAGAAACAACATCGCCACGCTCAAGAGCGCCAGGACATTGGCCAGGAGCTCCGAGGTGTCACGCAACGATAACCCCAAGAATGCGAGAGCAAACGCGGCGGCAAAGGGCGCGAGGGGCGCCCACCGGCTGCCGCCGAGCGAAAACGCCGGGCGCGAGGGCCGAGCATGGTGCCGTTGGGCCGCTTTCCGCCGGACATGGTCGGTGAACGAGATGGGCCGATCGCTCTTCTGCAGGATCTCGAGGACCTCGTCTTCGAGGCGGGAGCGCTTTCGGTCCTCTGGATCATCGGGTGACGGGATTGTGCTCATCGCTTCACGCTCCTTTGCGACATCCTTGTCAGTAGCCTCTCGGGTGTGGCGATCACCAATTGAAAACACGCCTCATCGAAACGGTGATGACGCGATCTCAGCTACAGCGGCAATGGCGACATCGATGTCGTCCTCGCTACTGAAAGGTCCCGGACTCAGTCTGACTGTTCCGCCGGGGTAGACGCCGAGCGTGCGGCAGGCATCCGGAGCGCAATGGAGACCCGTTCGGCAGGCGATGTCGAACGACTGATCGAGCACGGCGCCGACGTCACTCGGTTGCCAGCCTTCGACCGTCAGCGAGATGACAGCTGCCTGATCGGCGGCGTTCTCCGCACCGTACACCGTCACACCCTCGATCTCGGCGAGTCCGGCGATCAGGCGGCCGACGAGACCCGATTCGTGCCGCGTAATGTCGGACACACCGCGCCGTTCGAGATACTCCAGGGCAGCACCGAGCGCCGCGATTCCCACCGTGTTTCCCGTGCCGCTCTCATAGCGGTACGGCAGTTCGTCCGGCTGACGGTCTTCTTCCGAGCGAAACCCGGTTCCGCCCGAGCGTGACGGTTGCAGCTGATCCACCGGGACGCGAGGACCGAGATACAATGCCCCCGTACCGGGTGGTCCGAGTAACCCCTTGTGCCCCGGTATGGCGAGCACGTCGACGTTCAATGCTTGCACATCGATTGGCATGGTGCCAGCCGTCTGCGAGGCGTCAACCAGCAGCAAGGCGCCGGCCTCATGGGCAATTGTCGCGCATTCGGCAATGGGTTGCACCGCGCCATTGACGTTGGAAGCGTGGGTGATCGCGAGCAACCTCGATCCGGCTGCCGCTTCCTGGAGCGCGTCCAGATCGAGGACTCCACCTTTGACGCCAATCTTGCGCACTTCGGCGCCTCGCTCTTCCACCGAGCGGAGAGGCCGGGCGACCGAGTTGTGCTCCATGGTGGTGGTGGCTACACGGTCACCGGGGCGCACGAGGCCGCTGATGGCGAGATTCAATCCCTCCGTGGCGCCGCTGGTGAAGATGATCCGCTCCGGGGAAGGCGCGTTGAGGAGCCGTGCCATCCGTAGACGACACGCGGCAATCGCGGACGCGGCGTCCGCGGCCATCCGGTGACCTGCTCGTCCAGGGTTAGCCCCGGCCGTCCGCAGGAAAGAGCCGAGCGTCTCGTAGACGGCTTCTGGCTTCGGCCAGGTGGTCGCGGCGTTGTCAAGATAGATCATAGCGAGACATCACGTTCCCACGAAACGGGCGTAGGCTGACCGGGCGGCGGCCTTGTCCGTCGTCCCATGGACGATTGCCCGGCCATCCGGGAAGATGGTCAACTCGACCGGGGAAGACCCCGGGCTGAAGCGGAGAAGAAAACGATTGGATTGCACGGCGCCCAGCGGGGCGAGACGTGTCTTCAGATCGCCCAAGTCCAGCGTCACCGGCGGAAAGACCGAGATCTGAATAGCATCACGGCCACAGAGCGCCAACGTCTGACCCTGGGCTTCACTGTCAAGGAACGCAAAATCGCGTCGCTGGCACGCGGGGCAGTCCGCCTGCGGCGCGCCGAACGGGATACGATCCGAGGTATTCGACCAGAGGTCGATGCTCGTGAGGCCCTTACTCAATGCATTATGGTCGCCGACCGCCAACTTGAGGACCTCGGCGGCTTGGAACGCGCCGATCACCTCCACGGCCGGGCCGATCACCCCGGCGGTTTCGCAGGTCGGCGCGGAGCC
>DASYWB010000130.1:0-3389 GCA_035936495.1 Thermomicrobiales bacterium | reverse complement strand
ACGCGTGCGCGATATCACCGAAGCGTTGGTCGAGGAAGAGCTCGAACCGCCTTCCGTGGCGGTCGAGCAAACGGTGACGTATCAGGAGCCCTGCCATCTCGCGCACGCGCAGCGGATCACCAGTCAGCCCCGGGCTCTGCTTAGCGCGGTTCCCGGATTGCAGCTGATCGAGATGCGGGAGTCCTCTCTTTGTTGCGGCAGCGCGGGCATCTACAACCTGATTCGCCGGGAAATGGCGGAAGACCTGGGTGATCGAAAGGTCGAGAACGCGTCGGCCACCGGCGCGGACGTCATCGTGACGGCCAATCCCGGCTGCGCGATGCAATTGCGCGCGTCGCTCCTCCGCAACGGCAAGCAGCAAGGCGTCCGCCATATCGTCGAGGTTCTGGACGAAGCCTACGGCGGCCCCGAGGCGGCACGGGAAGAGCGCTGGGCATGCGACATGGTCACCATCCCAGCGCGAAGTTAACGCCGGCAGCTCGTCTCTTCCACCCTGGCGTCAGGGTACGTCCGCGCCTTCAAGTACCTGGGACGAGGGTTCCAGGGATCCCTGGACGAGAGGAAAGGTGATCGTCGCGATCGTGCCGTCGTCCGCGGGAGACTCAATCTTGAAGCTTCCCCGCAGGTCGGAGGTGACGAGGCGTTGCACGATCTTCATCCCCAACCCGCGACTCTCGGCGGGGACGAAGTCAGCCGGTACGCTCTCTCCGTCGTTCTCGACCTCGACCGTCACCTGTCCCTCGCGTTGGAAGGACCGGACGATCACATGCCCGCGTGCCCGGTCCTCGAAGCCGTGGCTGACGGCGTTCGAGATGAGCTCGTTGATGAGCAGCGCCAGGATCGTCGCCTGGCGCGAGGGTACCGTGACGTCGCTCGGCTCGATCGTGAAGCCGACCTCGAGGCCGGGAGGGATGAGCGTGCTGTAGGCGTCCTCGACGACATGCTGAGCGATCACGTCCACGGTCGTTCCGCCGAGGCGTCGCTCATCACTCAATAAGTCGTGGATCCCGGCGATGGCTTGGATACGGCTGACCGCCTCGCGAAGCGCGGTGGCCCACGGCGCGTCGTCCGCCGTTCGGAGCTGGAGGGAGAGGAGCGCGGCCACCGTCTGCAGGTTATTCCGGACGCGATGATGCATCTCTTGGAGGAGGGCGGAGGCGGTTTCCAGGCCGTGCCGGGCGTCCTGATAGAGCTGAGCGTTCTCAATCGCGAGGGAAGCGGAATCCGAGAACGCTTGCAGGAGGCCGAGCTCATCCTCGGTAAGCTCGGCTTCGGGACGCAAGCGCAGGCAGAGCGCGCCCAGCGTCTCTCTCGCCGACCGTAGCGGCAGGCAGAAGAGGACCCCCATCCCGTCCGTGTATTCGATATCCACCGCTTGTGAGGACCCGGTCCGCACCACTTCCCGGACGAGACGATCGCGTGAGGAGTTGACGACCTGCCGCTCATCACCGACGAAATGCTCAATGGTGGGGTCCACGTCCCCGCTGGCGCACCCAGGCTTGTGTGGGAGCCGGAAGATCGCGGCCGCCTCCGCGTTCATGAGCTCAACCGCCTGCTCGGCGATGAGCCGGAGCACGCCGGCGAGGTCCAACGTGGAAGCCACCGTCCGGGAGACCCGCTGGAGCGTGCCGAGCTCGGCGACTTTCCGCCTCAATCGCGCATCGGTCTGGCTGTATAACCGGGCGTTTTCGATGGAGACCGTCACTTCGCCCGCGATCGTCTCAAGGAAGGCGATCTCCCGCGGGTCGAAGTCGCGTCGGTCGATCGAGAGGATATTGAGAACGCCGACGAGACGATCGGCTCCGCGCAACACCATCGGCACAGAAAGCTGGGAGGCGTAGACCTGGTCACCCGTGCCGCTGTGGGCAAACATCGCCTCATGGACGTGGGCGTCAGGTGCCGCGATTGACCGTCTTTCGCGGGCCGCATGGCCCGTGATGCCCACACCCGGCCGGATGGTGACGGCGCCGACCGAGGCGGCATTGAGCCCGACCGCGGCCCGAAGAGCCAGGGAGTCGGTCGCCGCGTCATAGAGAAAGAGCGCGCAGGCATCCGCGCCGGTGGTATCGGAGACCACGCGGACCGTGGTCTCGAGCATCTCGCCAAGCTCCAAGTGCGCGGCGACCGCCCGGTTGACGCGATGCAAGGCGGCAAGTCGCGAGATCTGGGTCGGCATGGCCGGCTCGCTCACCTCGCTCAGCGCCTCGTTCGCCGCACCCTGGTAGGCCCTGGCCCCGGCGGCGAGCGCGATGCCGGCGGCGAGCATCGTGGTTGGGTCGGACGAGCCGCCACCCACCCGGTCGAAGAGTTCCTGTAACGCATCGGCGCTCGCCGCCATCGTGTCTTCCAGCGAGATGCCCGAGAGCGCGGCGCTCCGGCCGAAGGCCGAGAAGGCCTCGCGCAGGGGCTGGCCAGATGTCAAGTTGTCATTGACTGGCCCCGAGTAGGCCGCGAAGAGATCCGCTCGTAGTTGATCGCCGAGGGCTTTGATGGATTGCGTCGAAGACATGGTGCAGATCCTTGACCACTGAACATCGAAGCTGGGTTAGAGGCGTTGATCAAACCAGCTCAGCAAGTGATGGAGCCGGGCTTGCCGGCGACTCGGCGTGCCCGTGCGCGACAGGTTGTGGCTCTCGCCGGGGATCCTGACGAAGACGACGTCGCGCTCGAGCTTCTTGAGCGCGGTAAAGAGCTGCTCGGCCTGCTCGATGGGACAGCGGAGGTCCTCCTCGCTGTGCAGGATCAGCAGGGGAGTCCTCATGTCTTCGACATAGGTGATTGGCGAGTGGCGGCGCATAGTCTCGTGCGCGTCCCACGGCGCACCGCCGAACTCGTACTCGCCGAAGGTGAAACCAATGTCGCTCGTGCCGTAGAAGGAGACGAAGTCGGCGACGCAGCGTTGCGTCGCGGCCGCGCGGAAGCGGTCGGAGTGGCCGATGATCCAGTTTGTCAGGTAGCCTCCGTACGACCCGCCGGTTACGCCCATCCGTTCGTCATCAATGTAACCCTCGGTGAGGAGCGCATCAACGGCCGCCATCACATCCGGCATGTCGCTCTCGCCCCAGGTGCCCCGCGTGCAAGACGTAAACGCTTCGCCATAGCCGGCGGATCCCCGGGGGTTCGTGTACAGCACGACGTACCCGTGAGCGGCCATGAGCTGCATCTCGTGGAAGAAGCCATGACCATACATGGCATGCGGCCCGCCGTGAATCTGGAGGATGAGCGGGTAAGTCGTCGCGGCTTCGGCGTTGAAGCCTGGGGGGTGGATCACCCAGCCTTGGATCTCCATGCCGTCGACTGGACTGCTGCAGCGAATCTCTCGCGCGGGTGAAAGCGCCACTTCTGCCAGGAACGCCCCAGTGTGCGAGGTCAATGCGCGCTCTCGGGAC
>DASYWB010000129.1:0-3734 GCA_035936495.1 Thermomicrobiales bacterium | reverse complement strand
GCGGAGGGGTAGCAGGCATGATGGCCGCTAGATGGCCCGCATATGGTAGAGGCGCGGCACGTTGTCAGGGCACCATCACGGCGTGCCATGCCCCGATCACGCCACGCGCGGCGTGAATGGCATACGCCGCCAGGGATTGTGCCTTGCGCTGCACCATATGGACTGGGTACGGGCAGACGACCCGCGGGCGGCAGTGGCGCGGACACTGGAGATCGGGAGGGTTGCCGATGCCGCCGGGGTGGACGCGCTCTGGGTGAGTGAGGATCCCGACGGCTGGGATGCCTTTGGCGTGTTGGGCGCGCTGGCGACGGTCACCGATCACATCCGATTGGGAACCGGGGTGGCCAATCCGTATTACCGGCACCCGAGCCTGCTGGCCGCCTCGGTCGCGACCTTGGATCAGCTTTCCGGGGGTCGGTCGTTTCTCGGCTTGGGGCGCGGCCAAGTCGAGTGGTACCGGGAGGCGCTGGGCATCGCGGCGGAGCGGCCGCTTGCGGCGTTGAGAGAGACGTTCGACCTCTTGCGAGCCTGGTGGTCACCACCGTATCAAGCTGCCGTCGCGGGGAATGCCGGGGATACCGTCTTTCCGGTGCGGGGTTGGGAGCGGACGGTTGCACCGGTCCAAACCCCGCCTGGGCCGCCAGTCTACCTGGCGGCGGTCGGACCCAAAGCCCTGGCGCTGGCAGGGCGCCTGGCGGACGGCGTGGTGTTCAATGACTTTGCGTCTGAGACGTTTCTGGAAGAAGCGATCGGCACCGTGCGCGAATCAGCCCGAGACGCCGGGCGCGATCCGGCGGCATTCCGGTTCATGGCGCGGGCCGGCGTGCTGGTGACCGACGACCCGGAGCCGGTGCTGGAACGGCGGAAGGCCCATTTGGCGCTGATCAACTCGCTGCCGGGCATGGACTGGCTGCTGGCCGAGCCGGGATTCGATATCCCGGCGATCATGGCAAATGTGCGGCGGACCATGTGCACGGATGAGGTGCTGGCCCGCGGCGGTGGGTTCCCGGAGATGCGGCGGGCGGGGGATCTTGCCGCTGCCAGCGCCGCGATCCCGACCGAGCTGATGGCCCGGCTGACGGTCGTCGGACCGCTCGCCGAGGTGCGGGAGCGGCTACGCAGCCTGGTGGAAATCGGGGTGACGGATGTCTTTGTCTTCCCGCCCGAGCCGGGCGAGGCGGCGGAGGAGTATCGGGAGCGGTTGCGGGAGCTGACTGAGGGTGATACGGGCTCCAGTGGATAGATGCGGACTTCGGGTAGACGGTCTCGGCATCGTCCATGGCCGCAGCCTCCGTCGCTCCTACCCAACGCCTTCACCCGCAGTCCGTATGCGAGGACCTTCCGGCGCTTCACACCATACGTATTGCGCGACCGGGCGGAACTCGTCGGATACGCCGATAGACCGCCTCTCATTAGGTGATTGCGCGGAAGTCGATCCTCTTTCTCACCCAGCCGGATGACCGGCCGATGCATTGCGGCGGGGTGATCCGCGCGCCGCTCTCGTTCGTTCTGTTTTCGTGACCCGGTGAGGCAGGCATCGCCGCTCGCTTTGATTGAGGCAGAGATGACAGGAGGAGCGGAACCATGAGGAATAAGAAGATCGAGCACGATCTGATGGCACGTGTTGCGGCGGAGCGCATGCGGCTAGCGACGCGGCGTGGAATGTTGGGCGGGACGGCGAAGGTGGTCGCTGGCGGCGCGCTGGCCATGGTCGCGGTGCCGGCGCTGGGTGGCAAGGGACCGGCCTCGGCTCAGGACTTCGACGACGACCTGGGGGTCTTGAACTACGCGTTGACGCTTGAGCACCTGGAAGCGGCGTTCTATCGCGATGGCCTGGACACGTTCGGCGAGGATGATTTCGAGGACGGTGTCTACGCCGAGCTGGAAGCGATTCGCGACCATGAGACCGCCCACGTCGAGGCGTTGACCGAGACGGTTGCCGGCTTGGGAGGCGAGCCGATCACGCCGGGTGCCTATGATTTCGGCTATGGCGATGATCCGGAGGCATTCTTAGAGGTGGCTCAGGCTCTTGAAAATACGGGTGTCGCGGCCTATGCGGGGGTCGCCCCCTCGATCGAAGATTCAGATCTATTGGCGGCTGCACTTAGCATCCACAGCGTTGAGGCCCGGCACGCGGCCTACCTAAACACGCTGAATGATGCCACCGCGTTCCCCGACGCCTTCGATTCGTCCCTGACGCCCGAGGAGGTTCTGGAGATCGTGACGCCGTTCATCGTCGGCGCCCCTTCCGCCGGGGCGGCGCGTGAGGACAACTCCGCGGCGGGCGAGACGGTGGTGGTCGACATCAAGGGTTTCCGCTACCGACCCGAGATGGTCGAGGTCGCGGTCGGCGGGACGGTAACTTGGACGAACCAAGAGGTCATCGTCCACACCGCCACCGCCGACGAGGGCAGCTTCGACTCCGGCGATCTCAGCAAGGGCGACACCTTCAGCTTCACCTTCGACGAACCCGGCGAGTACCCGTACTTTTGTGAATACCACGACAACATGCATGGCGTGGTCGTCGTGACGTAGGCGGCAAGATAGCGAGACGACAAGCGCTCCTAGGCAGGTCTACACGAGAGGAGGCTCTGGGTGCCTGTTGATCGGCCACCACGATCCTGGAGGACGCTAAACCGGCCATCGCCTTCGATATAGACGGCGCGAATGCCAGCTAGGTCATCGAAGCCCTGATGACGCAGCTGGCTCATCAGCTCCTCCTCCGTGATGTACTCGCGGCGCATGTTCTCCTCCAGTAGCCGACCATCCTCGACGAGCCGCAGAGCCCCTGGATGAACGAAGCGGCGGACAGGCGTAAAGCGAAACGCCAGGCGGTTCAGCAGGTAGTCCCAGCCAACGATGGTGGTGACCAGGAGCAAGCCGTCGGGGACGGACGTATAGCTGCCGGCCATCGCATTCTGGGCGGCGTCGGCGATGAGCACGATGACGAGGAGGTCGGTAATGCCGACGCCGCCAGATTCACGCTGGAGGACGAGTCGAAGCAGGGTGAAGAGCGCCGGATAGACGACCGATCCGCGCAGGACGGTCTCGAGGATGGGGGTGTCGAGCACGAACGTCTCGTGCCAATCAACACCAATCAGGATATCCATGACGACCTCCGGCATTGCGTTCCTTGTGCAATGCCGGAGGCGCACGTCGTGTGCTGGGGCGAGGCGGCCCGTCCCCGTCCCGCGTCATCCGGTCGTGTCGCGAGATGCGGACGTGACCTCGTAGGCTTGGCCGTTGCTGAGGGCGATGACGCGATCACCGAGGGCGAAGGCGTCCGCGAGGGCTGGATCGCTGGCTAGCAGGGCGAAGTACGCTTCACTGCCGAAGACGACGCGCTCCGGTACCATCCGGTCCGGGTCGTACGTTGTCTCGGTCCAGACGCCATCGAGCAGCACGAACGCGCGAGCACCGACGTAGCGTATCTGACCGGCGGCCTCGGCGGAGGGCGCGACGGCGGAATCTGCCTGGCTGAGCCGCCCGCTGGCGGCCGCCTCGTCGACGGCCGCTTCGCCCGACGTGCTCGCCGGCGCCGCCTGTTCGGCCTGGTAATCACGATCGGCGACCTCGCGTCGTCCTTCCTCGCTCAGTATGTCGTCCTCGGTGATGAGATAGCTGGTGTAGGGCGTGACGATGCCGAAGCGGACGCTGAGATCGACGACTGCCTGCACCAATTCAGGATTCTCGCCGTTCAGGCGAATTTGCGTCAGCAGGTAACCGATCCGGCG
>DASYWB010000128.1:0-4809 GCA_035936495.1 Thermomicrobiales bacterium | reverse complement strand
TCGACGAGTCCGTGAGCCGGCTCGGAGCTCGGGGCGCCGATGACCAACGGATTACCGGGGCTCCACGACGAGGAGCATGGCGGTGCGATCCTCGTTATCGATGGTGATATCGATGAACTCCGGGAGGCAGACGACCTCGATCCCCGTCTCGCGCAGGTAATCACGGGCGATGGCGACGGCCTTCACCGCCTGGTTGGTCGCTCCCGCGCCAATCGCTTGGATCTCCGCCCGGCCAAGCTCGCGGACCACACCGGCGATGGCTCCGGCAACCGCGCTCGGCCGTGAGCGAGCCGAGACCTTCAAGACCTCAGGCGATGCGGTATGCTCGTCCGCCTCGTTCTCGGCATAGGATAGGATCTCAGTCTCAGAAGCGGGCTCTACGTATGCGTCATCAGCAGCTGTGTCATCAGCGGCATCCTCAACCGGTTGTTCGGTCGCTGCGGCTGGCGCCCACGCCGGCGTGTATGTTTGGCGCACCGGTGCGTCATGCTGATGGGCTCGTTCAGCGTTTCCCTCCGCCCGGTTGGCGTGAGGGGCTTCATCCGGCTGCTCGTGCTCATCGGCATCCGGTGGGAAGCGCGAGCCGGTTGGATCAATCTTGATGTCGCGGAGATCGAGCTTGCTGAGAAATCGATTCATTCGTCAGACCCTCCAGGGATCGATGAGCGCCTAAGAGCGCGCGATGCTTGTCTCATCAACGTTGAACGTTGTCATTGCGGTCGAAGCGCCGGACCGCCTGACAGGTGCCCCGGGTAGCATCGACGTCGAAGATAACCGAGTTGAACGTGGTCGGACCATCCGGCACCGGTAGTCGTCTGGGGCGGCCCGAGGTGAACCGCTCCAGTGATGGCTCGATGGCCGTGCCGATGACGGAGTCCCGCGGCCCGACCATGCCGAGATCTGTTACATAACCTGTCTCTCCGGGTAAAACGCGGGTATCAGCGGTGGGGACATGGGTATGCGTCCCAAAGACGGCGGCGACGCGACCGGCCAAGTGCCAGCCCATCGCCACCTTCTCGGACGTGGCCTCGGCGTGGAAGTCGACGATGACGGCGGAGCGGGAGGAGGATGACCGATCGCGTTCCACCAGGAGGCTATCGATCACCGCGAAGGGATCGTCGAGGGGCGTCATGAAGACGCGCCCTATGAGGCTGACGACGGTCAGGTCCACGCCCTTGACGCGAACCGTGCAGGAGCCACGCCCCGGTACGCCGGGTGGGTAATTGAGTGGCCGGAGGAGGCGCAGATCGTCGTCGGCGAGTGCCTCGTCCACGTCTTGCTGCGCCCAGATGTGGTTTCCGGTGGTAATCACGTCGACGCCGGTGTCGCGCATCTCGCGCGCCGTCCGCCGGCTGACGCCTCGGCCGCCCGCGCTATTCTCGCCGTTGGCGATGACCAGGTCAGCGCCGACCTCTGCCCGGATGCCGGGCAGCAGACGCCGCAGCGTCCGCCGGCCCGGCGACCCGATGACGTCGCCCACGGCTAGGATGCGGAGGGCCGGCGATGCCGGCGTCGCGCTCGAGCTGTTTAGCACGTCGCTGGTGATCCCATGCTAACGCGCATAGCCGACCGCCCGTGTCTCGCGGATGACGGTGATCTTGATTTGACCGGGATACTCCAGGCTCTCCTCGATCTTCTTGGCGACATCCCGTGCCAGGCGGCTGGCACCTAGGTCATCGACGCCGTTCGGTGCGACCAGGATGCGCACTTCTCGGCCCGCCTGGATCGCGAATGACTTCTCGACGCCTTCGAAGGAGTTGGCGACGCCTTCCAACGCTTCCAGGCGCTTGACATAGGCTTCAACCATCTCACGGCGGGCGCCAGGACGGGCGCCGGAGATCGCGTCGGCCGTGGCGACGATGAAGGCTTCCACCGTCTGCGGTTCTTCTTCATTATGATGGGCGGCGATGGCGTGAACGATCTTAGCGGACCGTCCGAGCCGCTTGGCGATATCGGCGCCGATCAGCGCGTGGGGGCCTTCCACCTCGTGGTCGACCGCCTTGCCGATGTCGTGGAGCAACGCCGCGGTCTTGGAGACGTTCACGTCGGCGCCAAGCTCGGCGGCGATGGCGGCGGCGATCATCGAGGTTTCCAAGGAGTGGGCGAGGACGTTCTGGCCGTAGCTGGTCCGGTACTTGAGGCGACCGAGCAACTTGATGAGATCGGGATGGAGGCCCGGCACGTTGGCCTCGTAGGCGACGCGTTCGCCTTCCTCGCGCATGACCTGATCGAGCTCTTGGCGGCACTTGGCGACGACCTCTTCGATGCGTGCCGGGTGAATCCGCCCATCCTGGAGCAACTTCGCCAGGGCCCGGCGGGCGATCTCGCGGCGGACGGGGTCGAATCCGGAGACCATGATCGCTTCCGGGGTGTCGTCCACGATGAGGTCGACCCCGGTCGCCTGCTCAAGGGCGCGGATGTTTCGACCTTCGCGGCCGATGATCCGGCCCTTCATGTCGTCGCTGGGGAGAGGAACGACGGAGACCGTCGATTCGGCGACGTAGTCGGAGGCGATGCGCTGGATGGTGGTCGCGAGGACCTTGCGGGCGCGCTTATCGGCCTCGATCTGGAGCTCTTGGTCGAGCTCGTGCAGGCGGCGGGCGGCCAAGGCCCGGGCATCGGTCTCGACCTCGGCGACGAGGAGGTCTTTGGCCTCGGCGACGGACATCTTGGCGATGCGCTCCAGCTCCGAGACCTGCTGGGCCTTCGCGGTATCCAGCTCGTGCTGGATGCGCTGGCGAGTCTGCTCAATATCCTGGTTCGCCTGGTTCCGCTTCTGCTCCCAGGTTTGCTGGGCGGTGGCGAAATGCTGCTCCTCGCGCCGGAGGTTGTGCTCCCGGGTGTCGAGGGTGGCTTCCCGGCGGTCGTTCGCCTCTTCCTTTTGTTCGATCCGGCGCTCGACGCGTTCGATCTCGCGGCGCCGCTGGGTGAGCTCCCGGTCGAGTTCGCCGCGGAGGCGAATGGCCTCATCTTTCGCGGCAAGGGCCGCGTCCCGGCGCTGGGTCTCTGCCTCCAAGAGTAGGCGTTCGGCGTCGCGGTGGGCAAGCTGCACACGCGAGTTGGAGCGCCGGTCGAGGTACCAATAGGTGATAACGGCGGCAAAGACGGCGGCCAGGAGCACGGCGAGGATGGTCAGCAAGATGTCCATCTCATCGCTCCTAGCTCGTGCGTGGAAGATCCCACGCGGGGTTGATATAGTTGATATATCGGTGAGGGCGATTTCCGGACACGTTCACTAAGGATAGCGAGCCGGTCGCCATCCGGAATGACCGATACTCTGGTGATCAGCCCTGTAGGGAGATGATACCGATCTTTAGAACAGATCGTCAACCGGGCTCCTGCGCTCTATCGTCCATTTCCGGCATGATCCCTGATGATTACGAGGATCCCATATATGAACGCGAGGTGAACATGCCGCCCCGCGTGCCGGGAATCGCGTTGTGGGAGGCCACGGCGGGGGTTTTGGCGGCGTGATGGCCCTCAATCCCCTCCCCCTGCTCCCGGTGCGCGGGAGACGGGCGTTGGCTGGAGGGTGTGCCGGGGAGTCGAGCCGGTTTGCCGGTGGGTGAATGGTTCGCCGCTGCCCCGCCGACTCTGGCGATCCGGGATTAGGTCCGGCACACGCGAGCGACGGCCGTGACCGGTGCCACGCCGGGGTTACCGCGTATCCTGAGGAGTCAGAACCGCGCTGACCGGCGACCGCGTCACATGGTCGCGGCGATCCTCACGCGTGAGGGGCCGGCCATGGTGTTGCGGGAGGCGCGAACGGGGAAGCGGTGGCGGTGGTGACCGGTGCCAACCGGGGCGCGCTCAGTGCCTCCCGCCGCTGCGCGTCTGGCCCTCCCCGCACACCGCCGGTGACCGCTTGTTACTGATAGTAGGTGGTGGGTGGGGTGGTGTCGACGGCCTAGGGGGCAACATGGCCGGAGACGGGAAGAGGGTAAGAGGGGTGAGGCTGGAGAGACCTACACCTATTGCGAACCTTACTTCTAACTGATAACGCGGTTCCAGGGCAACGGACAATATTTGTTGAACGCGTCTGCCCGTTGATTGATCGTCTCACGCTTGACGCTGCTGAGGATTGGCAACACAAGCAACACCTCGGATCTCCTGGAGGGACAGCCATGCTCTACGCGCATACGCCTCGCGAGGGGAGCGACGAGTGGCACGGATTGGAGGAGCACCTACGCGAGGTGAGTCGGCTAGCAGGCGAGCATGCCGGTGCGTTTGGGGCGGCGGACCTCGCGCGGTGGATCGGGGCGTACCACGACGGGGGGAAGGCGAGTCCAGCGTTTCAAGCCTACCTTCAGATGTGCCGCCTCGAACCAGACCGGAAGCACAAGACCACGGATCACAAGGGCGCGGGGACGTGGGCGGCGCAACGTGCCTTTCAACCTCTGGCGTTTGTGATCAATGGGCACCATGGTGGCCTGCGGGATAAGGCGGAGCTCGGTACGGTCCTGAAGGAGATCGGGAGCGACGGACAGAGAATCGAAGACTATCGAAGGACGAGACGCGGCGCTACGGCGGCCTCCCGCCTTACATCGCTGCCCTGCTCGGCCGCCCCTTCGCCCAATCCTGAGTTACGTCCGGATGTCAGTGAAATCCCTTGACTTGCAATGAGCCCCTGGACGACGACGCGCAGAAGCTCGACATCCCGTCCACGCCTTTGACCTAATCGTGGCCGGACCGCATCCCCGGGGATGAGCAGGGGGACGTCGAGTACGCCCTGACGCGGGCCAGCTCGGTTCATTGGACCGCTGCCGCGTTCCGCGGGAGCGGGCAGCCATCGGGACCGCAAACACCCTC